>JAPSKD010000308.1 GCA_031177865.1 Bacillus sp. (in: firmicutes)
TCCTCTAATTCCTGCTTAATAATTTTAGAGGCAATCACAGTACTTAACTCTAACAAAAACGGTTCTGCTTCTGCGATAATCGCTTCTTTTTGCTGGTAAGCTTGTTGTAACAAATTCTGGACTTGTTCTATTTCACCATGATATTGCTGCTGAAGCTGATATTCAGCCTCCTGTCTCCCTAATTCATATCCTTCTTGGTATCCCTGCTGCTTCGCCTCAAGTGACATCGCTTCAAATTTCTTTTCGTTTTCTTCCCACCAGAAGTTAACCTTTTCCTCTGCTTCAATTTCAAGAGAGCTTGCCTTTTTCTTCGCTGCTTCAATAATGGCTTGGGCTTCTTCCGTTGCCTCTTGGATCAACTGCTTGAAATGTTCAGATACGCTGGAATCCTCTATATCTTGAGATGTGCTTTGTTTTCCTTCTTCATTCTGGATGTGGAATTGAACGAGCGGCTGTTTAATGACCTTTACATCATTGACAAACGACACCTGTGAAGCTTTGAATACTTTAGAATAAGACATCCGATCCACCTCGTGCGATTACAAGTTCACCAGAATCTTCTAATCTACGAATAATAGAAACAATTCTTCCTTGTGCTTCCTCAACATCCTTGACTCTAACCGGACCAAGATATTGCATTTCTTCTTCAAAAGTTTGAACCATACGGGAAGACATATTTTCGAAAATAATTTTCTTAACTTCTGGACTTGAAGCTTTCAATGCAAGCATAAGGTCTTGATTTTCCACTTCCTGTATGACACGTTGAATGGCACGTCGATCGAGAGTAATAATATCTTCAAAGACAAACATCCGCTTCTTAATTTCTTCCACCAATGCTTGGTCTTTCATTTCTAAGCTTTCTAAGATACTCTTCTCTGTAGAACGGTCAACCCCATTAAGGATATTGACAATCGATTCAATTCCTCCGACCACACTATAGTCTTGATGGATTGTGGTCGCAAGCTTCTGTTCGAGTATATTTTCAACCTCTTTAATCACTTCTGGTGAGGTTTGTTCTAATAACGCTATTCTTCTCGCGACATCAGATTGAAGTTCCTCATTAAGTGATGACAAAATAAAAGAGGATTGCAGCGGCTCTAAATGTGCTAATACAAGAGCAATTGTTTGCGGATGCTCATTTTGTAAAAAGTTATAGATTTGAGTCGCATCCACCCGCCGAGCAAAATCGAAAGGCTTCACCTGAAGCTGTGACGTTAACCTTTGTATAATTTGTACCGCTTTGTCTTTACCCAAAGCGGATTCCAATACATCTTGAGCATAGGTAATACCGCCCATCGCGAGATAATCCTGAGCAATACACATTTCATGAAATTCCTTAAGAACCTCTTCTTTTTCTTTCGCATCCACTTTATGAATATTGGCGATTGCCAGGGTTAACTGTTCAATTTCCTCATCTGGTAAATAGCTAAATATCTTAGATGAAGCCTCTTTTCCCATCGATATAAGCAAAATCGCCGCTTTTTGTTTACCACTCAACTTTAATGCTGTTGCCATGGGAATTACGCCTCCTCATCATTTAGCCAAGTTCGAATAACTTTTGTGAAATCTTCTGGTCTTTGCTTAAGTAATTTCTTCAATTGACTTTGTACATCCAATTCCTGCTCTGCAAAATAATCTGGTTCTTTCACAGGAGTTGTAAAATCTATTTCCTCTTCTAGATCCACATGATTTTGCTTCTTTCTTCTCATTATCATCCATAGGATACCGCCAATTAGAAGGACCCCAGCAGCACCTGCTGCAATGTAAAGCCAGTTGAATGCTTCATTACTTTCCTTCGTTGTGTTCTCCGCAAAGGCATGCGGGAAGACCGTAATGCGCTGATCAATTTCTTCTTGAGTCATTTCAGGATGACCAAGAGCAGTACGAACGGTATTAGCAACAATATTTCGAATATTGTCCTGGGTCGCTTGTGGCAGTTGATTCGGTGAATCTGGTGAAGATGCAACCCCAACATTGATCGTAATATCTTCTATTTGATACGGACTTTTGATAATTTCGTTGTTAATACGATTAACCTCATAGTTGACTTTATCCTGTAATTCTTCATAACTGCTGTCACCCGAGGAGTTGTTACCTACATAACCAGGTACATCTCCTTCACCAGTTCCTACTACACCGCCTGCAGCATTGCCTCCAGATCCCGTATAAGATTTAGAATTTTTTTCTGAACTAACGACAACACCTTTATCGCTATCCTCTGATGGTTTAACTAAATTCTCTTGAACTTTTACTTTATCAAAATTAATTCGGACAAACGTTTGAACGTAGACTTTGTCTGTACCAAGAATCGTACCTAATAAACTTTGAAGATTTTTTTGAATATCACGTTCAACGTTTTGTTGAATTTTCCGCTGTTCATCAAACTTATCCAAAGTCTGATCAGCACTTTCACTTTCCTGCATTTCTAATGTTTCGCTGTATTGATTCATAATCGTGATATTTTCCACAGGAAGATTTGGTACACTTCGTGACACCAATGTATAGAGCGCCTTCACTTGCGGGGAACTAAGTTTACTTCCCGGTTCGACCTCTACCATTACGGATGCACTAGCACTATCCTCGTCTTCCGAACGAACAAATACAGAATCTTCAGGCAGCGTTAGAATGACCTCAGAGCTTTTAATTCCATCTACATTTGTTAACACTTTGGCCAATTTGTTCTGCATCGCTTCACGTTCTAAGATGTCATACTGTCTATCCGTAGCTCCAAAAGAAAGGTTTTCTCCAAAAATATCAAAATTTATTTTGTTATCCTTTGGAAATCCAGCAGATGCCAAATTAACTAATAAGCCTGGCGCTTCTTTTTCTGGCACAAGTACCATTGTCGCTGTTTCGGATATTTGATAGTCGGTAAATCCTTGCTTATCCAGCTCTGCAGTAATGTCTCCGACTTCACGCTGAGTTAATTGACCCGTATACAACGGGATATACTCAGTACGAGAAGCAAAAAATATAAAAGTAGATAGGGATATGATTAGAAATAAAAAAGTACCGATAAATATCCCTTTTTGTTTAGAACTACGTGCACCCCAATAACTGCTGAAGAGTTCTTTTGTATGTTTGATTTGAGCTATCCATGATCGCTTCATTTCTCACCCTGCCCAGCTTTCTCTCATTCTTTAAAATTGCATTCTCATTATTTCTTGATAGGATTCTACAGCTTTGTCTCGAACGGTAACTGTAAGTTCAAGTGCCAGCTTTGCCTTTTGTGAAGCAATTGTAACATCATGGATGTTGTCTACTTCACCTGCAGCGGCTTTAACTGTTAAATTAGAGGCCTGTTTGACTGTTTTATCTACATTATTTAAATAGCTCTGGAAAACATTCGCAAATGAGGTTTGCGGTTTACCGGTTTCTATTTTTTGAAATGGATTTTGATTCATTTCGATTGAATTCAAACCTGAAATTTCCATTTATAACACTCCTATCGTCCAATCTCTAACGCTTTTAGCATCATAGACTTGCCTGTATTAAAGGATGTCACATTTGCTTCATATGCCCTGGATGATGCAAGTAAATCAACCATTTCCTTTGATAAATCTACATTTGGAAGCCTCACATATCCTTCTGCATTGGCATCCGGATGTGAAGGGTCATAGACCAATTTAAAAGGTGTTTGATCCTCAATAATTCCAGTTACTCGGACACCTTGTAAATTATTTTTTGTTGGTGTTTTTTGTATTTCTCCTTGTAAAACCTGGTCAAAGGATTTCTCCCTTGGTTCCATCTCCACCATTTTACGGCGATAAGGCTCCCAATCCCCATTTATTAATTTCCCTCTTGTGGAGGAAGCATTGGCAATATTAGAGGAAATAACATCCATTCTTAAACGTTGTGCTGTTAAGGCCGATGCACTTATATTTAATGAATTAAACATCCTCCTTAACTCCTTCCTTTAATCGCAATGGATAAATGTTGAAATTCACTGGTAAGCTGGTGTGTTAACGTATAATACCATAATGCATTTTTCCCCATTTGGGTCATTTCGGCGTCAACATCCACATTATTACCATTATTCTGCATAACGGTTTGAGTGTCCTCAACCGTAAAAGCTGTTGGTATGTAAGACGGTTTCCCAATTTCACTATGGCGGGAGTCTGTTCGCGTTCCGACAAAATTTGATTGAGAGGATAGGTGTTGTTTTAATATATCTTCAAAAACAACTTGTTTGGCTTTATATCCAGGCGTTTCGGCATTTGCTAGATTATTAGAAATAACCAGCTGCCGCAAACTAGATGCATTTAATGCAGATTGCAGGAGATTGATAGTTGTCAAACTGAGTTCCCTCCTTCTCGAAAAAAAGAGAATTTTTTTGATTTTTTTTGATGTTCATCAAAAACATATATAACTTCAAACAATTTTACAATATAAAAGGCAGTGTATCTATACCTTTTTTTACAGACAAAAGGTTATAGAGATATAATTTCACAAATAATACTGATTTACCGCTGTCTGCCAATTAATTTATTCTGTCCGGCTTGTTATGCTTTATATTGATTAAAAAAACGTGTAACCCCTGTGACCCAGTGATTATTTAGGTTGGTCGGGTCATTTGCCGCACCAACTGGAGCATACTTTGCCCCAATCTGCGAAATGTTTAATAACCCTTCACCAAGATAATTCTTACTTAAATTCCGCGCCATATCTATAATACTTTCTTCAACAGAACCGTAGGATTTCAAGCCATTTTTGCCCATCATACCTGCAACATTATTTTTTTCCACCGCAGCTCGTGATGTTCCATTACCTGTTTCATGTTGGGCAATAGCCGCTAACAAGGCAGGATCAATATTATATTTTTGTCCTGCGCGAACGATTGCCTCACCCATTCCTGCTAACTTCCCTTCCAACACTTGATTAATTTTTTCTGGATCAATCGATTGAAAACGGAATGGTTCGCCTATGCTGTTTGACATGTCAGGCATATTCTTATATGGATTTATTGAACTATATAAATTGAGATCAAAAGAATTTATTTTTGGCTGTAGTGTAGTATGTACATCTTTTTGCGATAATAATTGATTTAAGACCTTAGCAAAAAGCTCACTGCCTTCAGATGGAGCTGTTAGCTGTGTTCGCAAATTTTCATTTCTGTATAGAGTGTTTACAAGCATATTCTTGGTAAACCAATCATCACCAATAATCATCGATATTCCTCCTTCCTACATAGTTCAATGAATTGAACTCTCAACTATTTTGCTAACCTCAGTCAATTCTTCGTCTGATAACATAGATATATATTTTAGTTGCCCGCCTACTATATTTGCTTCTACTAATATAATAGTATTTTGATCCTCTTCCCGTTTTAAGGCTAAAATTTGCTTTCCTTTATGTACGATATTTTTCACTAAATAATAGCTTTCATTAATTGGATTGCCTATTGATATTTTGATTGTATCTAGGAAAAAAGGCATAGGTATTTTATAATCTGCAAAATAATAAAATTTACATTTATTACGTTCATTGATGAAAAAATGCTGCTTGCGGGACATGAAGATCTTCCTCTCTGCTAGATCAAAATAATATATTTGTCGTTTCATATGCTAATATTTAGTAAAATTCTTACAAAATAAGCCAAATTTCTTACGAAAACCACTATTTTATTACAGATATAGGTCAATAAATACAGTTTTATGTCGAATTGTCACCTAACTATTTAACCATAATTTTTAAAAAATTCATATGGGATATTTAGAGTATTATTTTGTATAAATAATAAAAATTTCGTAGAAATTTTGAATAAAAATAAAAAAGCGTGGTCCTGGTTATTTGGACACACGCTGTATTAACTATTTATTTTGTTTTATCCACAAAAACTCCATTTGTTTGTTTACTGTATGGCTGGTATTTCATCGAAATTTGTTTCTTATTGTTTTGTTGATTTAATGATTTTTTGGTTTTATCCTTTTCTTTCTGTAC
>JAPSKD010000309.1 GCA_031177865.1 Bacillus sp. (in: firmicutes)
CGCTCCTTCAAATTGGATTCGAATAATGGATAGTTTAAACATGCACCTCTTATTTTATCAGTCCTTTGCTAATCTTGACAAGACAGACGCTTTTGTCTCCCTATTTAGAGTAGTCAGGAAATTCATAAGTTGATCCAATTTGAATCTTTTCTGGAGATAACCCTGGATTTAAGTTTTGAAAATCCTCAATTAGTTTGTCAATAGATACGGGTAAGGGTTTTTTTATATGATTTTCAACAATTGATATCAGGGTTTCACCGGGCTCAACTTCAGCTTCAAACGAATCCACCGAATTTTCTATGGTAGTCATTGTCGCAACTGTTTGTTCGGGTTTTTGAATTTCATCCTTCGGCAGGGTACCTGCCGTTAAATCAATATATATTACATAAATGGTTAGAAGTCCAAATAAAAAGAGAAAAATTCTTTTCATAAGATATGCCTCCAAAATGGAATGTTTGTACATTCCTATGCTTGTCCATTTCTTTATAGAACGAAAAAAAACGCACCCAAGGGGTGCGTTTAACTCTCAACATTTGTTTTTTCGTTTGGTAGTTCTTTTAATGCTAAAAATAAGATAATTATTTCAACAAACCAATTAATATAAAAGCTATTTGGTACAGGTGTATTAAGGGCGCTCATAATCGTAAAGAAAACCGTTGGCAGCGTTACACTGTAGGCAGCCATTCTCCATAAGTGGCGATAATTAATACTTCTGCCAGCAAAATTTTTTAATAATAAACCGATCCAAGCAAGAATCGATACTTCGATAAAGCTTACGGCACTTGATACGAGAAACATAAAAATGGATATAACAGGAATAATGATCCCCTTCATCCCATCAACTGTATCAACTATATCTATAAAATCTTCTTTCGTAAGTGTTAATCCTTCCATCATGGAGTAGGAATAGGAATCAATTCTTCCGCCGGCTGCGACCGTAATTTCATTCTTCAGTAAAGCGATGGCATTGTCCTTGTCCTCCACATCCTCGTTCGTAATTACACCAGTAGGATCTACAATTATGGAGAAATCGCCTTTATCAATGGTTATAGGTACATCCGTCTCGGCAGAAAGGGTTCCATTTTCTATGGTAAAGGAAGGTATATCATCGTTAATGATAGATTTAGTACTGTCAATTCCTTCATTAAGCATTGTATTTAAGTAATAAATCGATGGCAAAATGGATAAGAAGGTGAGAAAAAATACATATAAAATCGTTTTTCCAATTCCCTGAAAACGGAAAGAAGCAATATCCTTTGGAGAATAAGTACTTTTATAAAATTGCTTAAAAATATTCATAATTACCACCCTAATAAAGATTCACCATTCTATTGTATCTTTAGGCGCTGATATAAACAAGAATGATGATTCATGAAACTATTTGGTGAGATGTGCGTATAAGGTAAAGAATAAATTATCAAAAGGATGGGGAAATCATGGAGATCGTTTACTGGTCAATCATTTCAATTCTTTTTATCATTGGGTTTGTTGGTCTGGTTTATCCCATCATCCCAAGTGTTTTGTTTCTATTAGCTGGATATATATTATATGGTGTCTTTTTTTCATTCGAGCCGTTTGGCTGGTTCTTTTGGTTGATTCAAAGTTTTTTTATTATTCTTTTGTTTGTCGCAGATTATATCGCCAATATGATTGGGGTACAAAAATATGGTGGATCAAAGGCGGGCGTTTGGGGTAGTACGATAGGACTTTTAGTCGGACCATTCATTATTCCGTTTCTGGGAATTCTCATTGGTCCATTTATTGGCGCAGTAGCAGCAGAGCTTCTCGTTAATAAGCGAGATTTCAAAAATAGTTTAAAAATTGGTTTTGGATCTGTAGTTGGCTTTATAAGCAGTGTCATAACGAAAGCAATCATTCAAACTCTTATGATTGTTTACTTCCTGTTCGTTGTTTTTTAATCGAAATAATCCTCCTCACAGTTCGTGAGGAGGATTATTTAATTGACACCGCAAATTTCATAGGGGCAATTTTGGCAGTCGACTTCTTCTTTTAGGAATCTAATATTTTTTATCAAGAATGTTTGCTGATCATAGGAAATTACATCTTTTTCCCGCAATTCTTTTAATGCACGTTGAATGACTTCCCTAGTTCCGAATGTTAAATGGGCAAGTTCCTGATGTGTTAATGGTAAATCAATAAGAATACCGTCCTTTGTCATTACACCATAGGTATTGCAAAGGCGAATGAGAATGGAATATAGGCCGCCTTTTTTACCATTCATGATAAGATCCTGGCATTTCATTTGTGCTTTGAGGTAGCTTGTGCTTAACCAGGATACAAAAGCATTCATGGCATCAGGATCATTCATTAAAAATTCCTCAAATTTATCTTTCTTAATGGGAAGAATTTCGCTGTCTGACAGTGCCTTTGCATAAAATTGATAATGAGGATTATGTTTAAATAATTGATATTCAACTATCATTTCGCTGCTATTTAAAATTTTTACTATAAAATCCTTTCCGCGCATGTGGACTCTCCCCAATGCCACAGTTCCGCTGAGCAATAGGTATACATATTCGACCGAATCTTTTTCCTGAAACAGAACACTTCCGGCTTTTACCTTTAAAATTTGTTCTGTTTTCTGAAAGAATTGTTCTAATAAACTATATATTGAAAAACTGCTTCTTAGCATATGTCCATCTCCTTTGCACCCTTCATTTTAATTTAATCATCTATTAACAACCTATCACCAGTTGAAACATGACAATTTATTGAAAACTTGAAAAAAATAATGTATAAAGTTTTCCTGTGAAGGTTATTGTATATTTGTTAGGAGCAGAGCTTTTTATTTGAAAGAAAACACTTTCTTTGATAGTCTTAAGCTATAAAGCTTTAGGAATATTCTAAAATCGTTCATGAGTTTAGCATATCTTTAAGGCTAAAAAACTTTTGTATACATAGGAGGAAATACTAATGGCATTTGAATTACCACAATTACCTTACGCATATGATGCGCTTGAGCCTCACATTGACAAAGAAACAATGAATATTCACCACACAAAACATCACAACACATATGTAACAAACTTAAATAACGCTCTACAAGGCAATGATGAATTATTAGGAAAATCTGTTGAAGAAGTTATTGCTAACTTAGATGCAGTTCCTGAAGCAGCTCGTACTGCTGTACGTAATAATGGCGGTGGTCACGCTAACCACTCATTATTCTGGCAAATTCTTGCTCCAAATGGCGGCGGTGCACCATCTGGTGAGCTAGCTGATGCAATCAACAACAAGTTTGGTAGCTTTGAAAGCTTCAAAGATGAGTTTGCAAAAGCAGCAACTACTCGTTTTGGATCAGGCTGGGCTTGGCTGTCTGTTAATAATGGTGAATTAGAAGTTTCAAGTACGCCAAACCAAGACTCACCTTTAATGGAAGGCAAAACACCTATCCTTGGTCTTGATGTTTGGGAGCATGCTTATTACCTTAACTATCAAAATCGTCGTCCTGACTACATCGCTTCTTTCTGGAACGTTGTAAACTGGGATGAAGTTTCAAAACGTTACACTGCAGCAAAATAATAATAATTATGTGGAAAAGGCAGCTGATTTTTTCAGCTGTCTTTTTATTTTTTCGTATAAAGGCTCCCTCCTTGTTAAAGAATAACCCTTATCACAAAGGGGAGTTACTATGGCGAAAAAATTTAAGTTTTTAGGTGACGTAGAATTAACAAAAGATTTATCCTTGCTGTTAATCATTGGTGGTTTATATTCTTTAAGTGTTTCACTATCAAATACTTTTGTGAATATTTATTTATGGAAACAAACGGGAGAATATTCAGACCTTGCGCTTTATAACCTTTCGATTGTTATTTTACAGCCCTTAACTTTCATCTTAGCGGGGAGATGGGCAAAAAAAATTGATCGCGTTAAAGTGTTACGAATCGGAGTTAGTTTTTTAGCAATATTTTATTTAATGGTTTTAATAACAGGGAAAAATGCTTCAACCTATCTATTACTATTAGGAAGCCTGCTTGGAGTTGGATATGGTTTTTATTGGCTGGCTTATAATGTCTTAACGTTTGAAATAACTGAACCTGAAACAAGAGATTTTTTTAACGGCTTTTTAGGCATTTTATCCTCTACTGGTGGTATGATTGGACCAATCGCCGCTGGAATTATTATTACTCGTTTTGAAAAATTTACGGGGTATTCAATTGTATTTGGAATATCACTATCTCTTTTCGCGCTAGCTGTTTTCTTAAGTTTTTCATTAAAGCCACGTCCTGCAAATGGTAAGTATGATTTTAGAAGGATATTAGAAGAAAGAAAGAAAAATCAAAACTGGCGTCTTATCACAAATGCGAATTTCTTCCAAGGGCTTAGAGAGGGGACCTTTTTATTTATTATCTCAGTACTGGTCTACATTTCCACAGGAAGTGAGCTGGCTCTAGGTACCTTTGGACTGATTAACTCCGGAATTTCCTTCATAGCCTATTATGCTGCATCCCGGTTAATTAAAAAAAACAAGCGAAAAAAGGCGATACTTATTGGCGGTATTATCCTTTATATAGCTGTTTTGATTATCGTCTGGGATGTTAATTATGTAAAACTTTTAATTTACGCCGCTATGATTGCCGTTGCTTATCCTATCCTGCTTGTTCCATATATGTCCACTACATATGATGTGATTGGATCTGCTTGGAAAGCGGCCGAAATGAGAATTGAGTATATAGTGGTCCGCGAAATCTATATTAATTTGGGAAGAATCGTTTCGATACTGTCTTTCCTAGCAGCCGTTACTTGGTTTAACGAAAAGCAAAGCATTCCAATCCTGCTTTTATTTCTAGGTGCTGGTCACTCACTTATATATTTGTTTGTAAGGAGAGTCCAATTACCTACGGCGTAACACGATGAGTAATTCCTATTACTCATCGTGTTTTTTTATTTATATGGTTTTTGTGTGATTTGTTGGATGTTGTCAATTGGTAAGTCTTTTTCATAGAAAATAAGGTGATTTTCCGCTAAAATAAGGCTTATCATGTCGAATTGACAAGGAAGTGGAGAAGTTGGTTATTAAAAAGAAAAAGAAGCCGCATGTTACTTTTCGATTGAACATGCTTTTCTTTGTTATATTTGTGCTGTTTTCTGTCCTTATCCTGCGGTTAGGTCTAGTCCAAATCGTTTATGGAGAGGATTTTAAACGTGAAATCGAAAGAACTGAAGATATTACCGTTAACAACCCGGTGCCTCGGGGAAAAATGTTTGACCGGAACGGGAAAGTTATCGTAGATAATACACCGTTAAATGCGATCACCTATACAAAATTTCAAGATACCAGCCAAGAAGAAATGCTCAAAACTGCTGAACGCTTGGCACAGCTGATAAATAAAGATATATCAAAAATTCGTGAACGTGATAAACAGGATTTTTGGATATTAAAAAACCCTGAGAAAGCGAAAGCCAAAATTACAGAGAAAGAATGGGACTTATACGACCAAGAAGAATTAGATGATAAAGAAATTTATAACCTTCAGCTAAAAAGAATAAACGAAAATGACTTAGCAAGTTTAACTGCTCAAGATTTAGAAACACTTGCGATATTTAGAGAATTTAACAGTGGCTATGCTCTAACGCAGCAAATCGTAAAAAATGAAAATGTCACGCCTGAAGAATTTGCTGTAGTCAGTGAAAACTTAGAAGATCTACCCGGTGTTGATACGACGACAGATTGGGAACGATATTATGCATTTGGAAACACATTAAAGACCGTACTTGGAAATGTTACATCTTCTGATGAAGGCTTACCAAAAGATAAACTAGAGGAATACCTTGCTCGGGACTATAATCGAAATGACCGAGTCGGTAAAAGCTATATTGAGCTTCAATATGAAGATGTGCTGCATGGGCAAAAAGGTAAAGTAAAAAATGTTACCGATAAAGCCGGGAAAATCTTGT
>JAPSKD010000310.1 GCA_031177865.1 Bacillus sp. (in: firmicutes)
TCATGGTCATTTCTGTGGCTTCTTCAACAGTGTTAATAGATCTATGATTAATAAACATCGTAAGAATTCCCTGCCATAGTATATAATGTGCTTCAGCAATTTGATTAGCATTTGACTCCTTAATGTATCCTTCTTTGATACATTGTTCTAGTGCGATTCGAGTTCTTCTTGACAAATTAGACTCTAATAACATGTTCCGTAAATCTTCTGGCGCTTCAGATAAGTCAGTTGGGGAAAATTCATAATATTTTGATAGTTTTTTAGGATGAATACCCAAATCGGAAGAAAACACAGCATAATAGATTTGTGGTGATGCAAAAGAATGTTTACAAAAACATTCCCAGATTAAAAAATACCTTTCTAACGGGGTTTTAGCTTTAGATAGATACTCTGGTAAAGCATCCGTGTATTTTTTTACAAATTTCATGGAAGCGAAAAAGATTAAATGTGATAGGTCCTCAAAATAATTATATAAAGTTGCACTGTTATAACCTGCCATATCAGCAACTTTTCTAATTGTCACATTATCTATTCCCTCTTTTTCAATAATTTCAGCTGTTGCATCAATGAAATAAGACATCATACGAACCGTTTGAATTTCTTTATTTTTCTGTTGCTTTTGTTTTCCCAAAGATTATCACCTCCCAGTTAAAGTAATCATGATTATTTTTAATTATAACATAGTAAACTTTGGTTATAAATTTAAGCTTCTATTACAATTTCATTTTTACTCATTATAAGAGAGGGTGTTTGTGTTGGCAAATAAAATTAATAAATTATTAGTAGCAAACCGTGGTGAGATTGCGATTCGTGTCTTTCGGGCTTGTACAGAGTTAAACATCCATACTGTTGCCATTTATTCTCGGGAAGATTCAGGATCATATCATCGATATAAAGCCGACGAGGCATATTTAGTTGGTGAAGGAAAAAAACCAATCGATGCCTATTTGGATATTGAAGGAATCATAGAAATTGCAAAAAAGGCCGAGGTGGATGCTATACATCCAGGTTATGGGTTCTTAGCTGAAAATATTTTTTTGGCAAGACGCTGCAAGGAAGAAGGAATTATTTTTGTTGGACCAAGAACAGATCATTTAGATATGTTTGGGGATAAAGTAAAGGCGAAATATCAAGCAAAACTCGCTGGCATTCCCGTTATTCCAGGAAGTGACGGACCCGTTAGTGATTGGGAGGATATAGATCTATTTGGGAAACAATACGGATACCCGATCATCATTAAAGCGGTACTTGGCGGCGGCGGACGAGGAATGCGGATTGTACGTTGTGAAGAGGAAGTAAAAGAAGCTTATGATCGCGCAAAATCAGAAGCAAAAGCCGCTTTTGGTAATGATGAGGTGTACGTGGAAAAGTTTGTAGAAAATCCGAAACATGTTGAAGTGCAAATTCTTGGGGATCAACAGGGGGAAATTATTCACCTATTCGAACGTGATTGTTCGGTACAAAGGCGCCATCAAAAAGTGGTCGAGGTGGCTCCATGTGTTTCCCTTTCAGAAGAATTACGTGAAGCAATATGTCAAGCGGCTATTCAATTGGCGAAGAATGTTCAGTATATGAATGCAGGTACAGTAGAATTTCTAGTTTCTGGGAATCATTTTTATTTCATTGAAGTAAATCCTCGAATACAAGTAGAACATACAATTACGGAAATGATTACGGGTGTTGATATTGTTCAATCCCAGATTCTAATAGCAGAGGGCCATTCTTTACATGGCAAGAGGTTGAACATTCCAAAACAAGCTGACATTCGAATCATGGGGTATGCTATTCAATCACGTGTCACAACAGAAGATCCGCTAAACAACTTTATGCCTGATACGGGAAGAATTATGGCCTATCGTTCGGGTGGTGGATTTGGTGTTCGATTGGATGCCGGAAATGGCTTCCAGGGTGCGGAAATTACTCCATATTATGATTCATTATTAGTCAAATTATCAACGTGGGCACAAACATTCGAACAAGCTGCCTCTAAAATGGGGCGAAATTTACAAGAATTCCGTATTCGTGGCGTTAAAACGAATATTCCCTTCCTAGAAAATGTAGTGAAACATGAAAAGTTCATTACAGGTGAATATAATACATCTTTTATCAATAACACACCAGAGCTATTCCTTTTTTCCAAAAGTAAGGATCGCGGGACAAAGATGCTCTCTTATATCGGTACTGTAACGGTAAATGGGTTTCCAGGTGTTGCTAGAAAAAAGAAACCGGTATTTGCCAAACCAAGAATTCCAAAGCTTTCCCATAAGGATAGGATCCTTCCTGGTACAAAACAAATATTACAAGAACAGGGCGCTGAGGGGCTTGTAAATTGGGTGAAGGGCCGGAAAGAAGTATTATTAACAGACACAACCTTTCGTGATGCCCACCAATCCTTGTTAGCCACAAGGGTGCGAACAAATGATTTAAAACATATTGCAGAACCAACAGCAAAATTACTTCCTGAATTATTCTCAATGGAGATTTGGGGTGGAGCAACATTTGACGTTTCCTACCGTTTTCTAAAAGAAGATCCATGGGAACGTTTGTTTACGTTAAGGAAATCGATTCCAAACATATTATTTCAAATGCTTTTGCGTGCATCAAATGCAGTAGGATATAAGAACTATCCTGATAATGTTATTCGCGAATTTGTAGCAAAGTCGGCAGAGACTGGGATTGATGTATTCCGTATTTTCGACAGCCTCAACTGGGTAAAAGGAATGGAAGTAGCCATTGATGCCGTAAGACAATCGGGGAAAATTGCAGAGGCAGCTATATGCTACACCGGGGATGTCGAAGATTCTTCAGAGATTAAATACAATATGGCATATTATAAAAGCTTGGCAAAAGAATTGGAACACCAAGGGGCTCATATTCTTGGAATTAAAGATATGGCAGGACTTTTAAAACCACAAGCGGCCTATCATCTTATTTCCGAATTGAAAGAAACTGTAAATATTCCCATACATCTTCATACGCATGATACAAGTGGAAACGGTATTTATACCTATTCCAAGGCAATTGAGGCGGGTATAGATATTGTCGATGTTGCAGTAGGTTCTATGGCAGGTTTAACCTCCCAACCAAGTATGAATTCGTTGAATTATGCATTGGAAGGAACAGCACGAAGACCAAGTGTTTCCATTCCTTCCATAGAAAAATTAAATCACTATTGGGAAGATATACGTAAATATTACCAAGATTTCGAAAGTGGAATGGTAGCACCCCATACGGAGGTCTATCAGCATGAAATGCCTGGGGGTCAGTACAGCAATCTTCAACAACAGGCGAAAGCCGTTGGACTTGAGGAACGCTGGGATGAAATAAAAGATATGTACAGCCGTGTTGACCATATGTTTGGGGATATTGTAAAGGTAACACCCTCTTCTAAGGTAGTAGGCGATATGGCGTTGTTCATGGTCCAAAATAATCTTTTTGAAGAAGATGTCATCGAACGTGGCAGGAAAATAGACTTTCCAGACTCGGTTATTGAATTTTTCCAAGGTTATTTGGGGCAGCCCTATGGTGGATTTCCTGAAGAATTACAAATGGTCATCTTGAAGGATAAAGTGCCAATTACCGTAAGACCTGGGGAATTATTGGATGATGTTGATTTCGATCAATTGAAAGATACATTAATAAAGGAAATAGGTAATAGAGTAACAGACTTTGATACTTTGGCCTATGCCTTATACCCTCAGGTATTTATGGACTATATTAAAACAGTAGACCAGTTTGGTGATGTTTCAGTTATTGATACACCGACTTTTTTGTATGGTATGAGGCTTGGTGAGGAAATTGAAGTAGAAATTGAAACAGGTAAAACACTTATTATCAAACTTATTTCAGTTGGAGAAACACAGGAAAATGGTACAAGAATCGTTTATTTCGAATTGAATGGACAACCGCGTGAAGTAGTGACTCGGGATGAAAACGTAAAATCAGCAGTGAAAGCAAGGATAAAAGCAGAACCTAAAAATGAAGGTCATATCGGTGCAACTATGCCTGGTACAGTCATAAAGGTGATTGTGGAAAAAGGAGAAAAAGTTAATAAAGGGGATCATCTCCTTATAACAGAAGCGATGAAAATGGAAACAACTGTTCAAGCATCTTTTACTGGTATCATCAAAGATATTTTTGTTAAAAGTGGCGATGCGATCCAAACAGGAGATTTATTAATTGAAATTTCCAAAGTGGATGCTAATGACTTGATTATTCATTAACTTCTTTCAAAAGAAAAAAGGACCTTGGCATAGTTCCGCCAAAGTCCTTTTTTCTTGAGCTACCACATTTGCCTTTAAGCAATCGAGAGGTAACATTCTATCCGGTTACTCCTATTTGTCTTGTCTATTTTCTGGATCAAAGTAGTCGAATATTTATAAAAAATAATGACCATTAATTATCCCACTTTATTACTCATTAGAGTATCTATTAAAACCACCGTATCATTCCAAGCTTGACCTCCTCCAACCGAGTCCATTCAATTTGGGATAATTGGATTTGGATTATATCCCTTCCATTTAGCAGTTCGTCCAAATTGCCAATGACCGAAACTCGCCGAAATAGCCAATACTCGAGGATGAATTGCTTCCGTAATAAATGGCTTTACGATAATATACGGACTTTTTCCGTTGTGTTCTTTTGCGAATATGATTAAATTCCTGTCCCTCATGGATATCCCGAAGTTCAAAGGAGTTTCGTGAATCCAAATCTCCCCCTTCCACCCTGCTTTCACAAAAGTTGCATTTAGAAGCTTTATAACTAGAGGGATCCATATAAATGGCTCCATAGGGGCAAGCATTAACACATAAACCAGACCCTGTACATCTCTCTTGATTAATCATTATCGTCCCATTTTCCTTTCGAATAATGGCATCAAACGAACAAGCTTTGTGACATGGTGCATCGGTGCAATGCTGACATAAGGTTGGTACAAACTTTCTTTTTACATTGGGAAAGTTCCACTTTCAACATATTGAACTGTATTTCTATGATAGCCTATCGGAGCACGGTGTTCGGCCTTACAAGCCACAGAACAAGCATGGCATTCACTGCAACTGTTTAGGTCGATGAGCATCATATATTGGAAAGTCAATGTATTTCCCTCCTCATTTTAAAGGATCATAATGGTATTTTGAAAATCCTTTCTGACCCTTTTCGGAAAGCATCATCTGTATGAATTTTTCGGCTAAATCCTTGTTTGGTGCCTTGTTTGGTACAGAAATATAGTTGGTGGCAACAATGTTCTATTCTTTAGGAATTTCAATAACTTTAACCATATTTAAAAAGTCTGAAGTTACATCAGTTGTATACACAATCCCCGCCTCTGCTTCCCCTAACGATACCTTTTGAAGTACTTGCTACACATTTGTTTCAAACGAAACTACATTGGACATTACCTTTTCATCAAAATCCTCTCCATATGTAACCAGGGCATTTTCAATCACCTGTCGCGTATATTTACCGATGGGTACTGTTTCTGTACCAATTTCAAGTTTTACTTTTTTAGTACTAAGATCCTTTAAGGATTAAATATCAACTAAGTTATCTTTGGGTACAACAATGACTAAATGATTATTGGAAACAGGGAGAAATTCACTTATTATATTCCAAATCTGCTTTCGCCCCTTGCTCCAGTTGTGTACGGATGATTTGGGTCCCTGCGTAATTGGCTTCGCCATTAATTTCAAAATAATCATTTTCCAATTCCTCAAGTAAATCGTTAAAGGGATCTGTAGCGTTAGCAGCAACTAAGGCAAACATCTAGATTTGATTTGTATTACCATTAGCGGGCTTGAAACTAAATCCATAAGTAACCGACATAAGTGTAAGCACCAGCATAGCGGCAAGAGTATAACTCCATTTCCATTTTCCGCGGTTTACTTTTATT
>JAPSKD010000311.1 GCA_031177865.1 Bacillus sp. (in: firmicutes)
CTTTGAATGGGGGGTTACATATCTTCCTAAAAAAGAGATTCGTTCTTCTGTACCAGGAGGAAAATATATTATGGGCTTCAAAAATACAGACGTAGAAGGCGAAACAACTGATTTTATTAAATATTTAGCATCAAAGGAAGTTAATGCTAAATTCAATCAAGAGTCTCTGTTGTTAAGTTCAAGATTAGATAACAATGAATTAAACTACGAATTTGGTAAAGATATGTTTAAAATATTTTCAAATGAGTTAGAAAATACTCCGGTTATTGCAGCGGAAGATTGGCGAAATCAAGAGGTCATTTCCCAGGTTTCCTCTGATATGAGAGACTCAATCGTAAGAGCTCTAAATGGGGAAGTAACCTCACAAGAAGCAATGGATGTAGTGGCAGAAAAAATTAAAGAAGCGATTGAGGGAAGTCACACTAATCAGAGTGAAAAGAGAAATGAGGTGTTTGATGACCTTCAATCATCAAACCATTCAGCCAGTTATTGAATATGAAAGAATAGCGATGAAAGGATTAATGTTATGAACCAGAAAATCATCCCTGCATCCTCAAATATGAAGGAATTCGAATCCTTTCTGAGAAGTCCTTACGAAATTGGTGTATTTTTAGATATGCATATTGCTCAGTTAAAACATATTAATAGGATGGCTAAGGAAAAAGGAAAGAAAATGATTTACCATGTGGACTTAATCCACGGCATAAAAAATGATGATTATGGCACCGAGTATATTTGCCAAGAATTCAAACCATACGGCTTAATCTCAACTAAATCTAGTGTGATTCAAAAGGCAAAACAAAAAGGTGTAATTGCTGTACAAAGAATTTTCCTAATCGATAGTCATGCTCTTGAAAAAAGCTATAAATTAATTGCAAAAACCCAGCCCGATTACATTGAAGTCCTGCCTGGGGCAATGCCGAAGATTATTGCGGAGGTTAAGGAGAGTGTAGGAACACCCATCTTGGCTGGGGGGTTGATTCGAAATTCTGAAGATGTAGATGCAGCACTAATGGCAGGAGCTACAGCCATCACCACTTCAAAACGAGAGTTATGGGAGGGTTTTTTTTAAAACATATAAACAACATACTCATGTTAAAAAAGTTGTTGACATGGTTTTAGTAGAATTGTATACTTTCCTCAACAAGTTAAAATTATGTGACGGAGAGTAGGAGATTCACGCAGAGACCCATTTTTGGTTAATTCTGTTTAGTGAATCTCTTTTTTTTGTATCCATATATAAGATGATATTTTTGGAGGAAATTAATAGTGGAAAAATACATTTTATCTCTAGACCAGGGGACAACTAGTTCCCGTGCAATTATTTTTAATAAAAATGGGGAAATTGTTCATTCTGCACAAAAGGAAATCACGCAATACTTTCCAAAGCCAGGCTGGGTCGAACACAATCCTAATGAAATTTGGGGTTCCATTCTTTCGGTTGTTGCCGAAGTCTTATCAGAATCTGAAATTAAACCTGAACAAATTGCTGGTATAGGGATTACAAACCAGCGCGAAACAACTATAGTTTGGGACAAAGAAACAGGCCATCCAGTTTATAATGCCATTGTTTGGCAATCAAGACAAACAAGTGAGATTTGTGAAGAGTTGAAAGAAAAAGGTTATAATGACTTATTTCGTAACAAATCTGGACTGTTAATTGATCCTTACTTTTCGGGAACAAAGGTAAAATGGATCCTCGATCATGTGGAAGGGGCACGTGAAAAAGCGGATCAAGGAAAATTATTATTTGGTACTGTTGATACTTGGCTGGTTTGGAAATTATCCGGAGGCCGTGCACATGTAACCGATTATTCTAATGCTTCACGAACCTTAATGTTCAACATCTATGAATTAAAGTGGGATGATGAATTATTGGATATTTTAGGTGTGCCAAAATCTATGCTGCCCGAGGTTAGACCATCATCTGAAATCTATGGGAAAACGGTTGATTATCACTTTTTTGGGAACGAGATACCGATATCAGGGGTTGCTGGTGACCAGCAGGCTGCATTGTTCGGACAAGCGTGCTTTGAAGAAGGAATGGCCAAAAACACCTATGGTACCGGCTGCTTTATGTTAAAGAACACGGGTGAGAAAGCTGTCCGCTCAGGGCATGGATTATTAACCACTATAGCATGGGGGCTGAATGGAAAAGTAGAATACGCACTTGAGGGAAGTATTTTTGTTGCGGGTTCTGCGATTCAGTGGCTTCGTGATGGGTTAAGAATGTTTAAAGATGCAAAGGATAGTGAAGCATACGCAGCAAAAGTCGATTCCAACGACGGCGTCTATTTGGTCCCAGCGTTTGTAGGCTTAGGAACTCCTTATTGGGATAGCGATGTAAAAGGTGCGGTTTTTGGTTTAACCCGTGGTACAACAAAGGAACATTTAGTTCGCGCTACGTTAGAATCTCTTGCATACCAAACAAAAGATGTATTATCTGCCATGGAAGCTGATTCTGGAATTGAACTAAAAACTCTCCGTGTTGACGGCGGGGCGGTGAAAAATAATTTCCTAATGGAGTTCCAAAGTGATATTTTGGATGTTCCTGTAGAAAGACCAGTTATAAATGAAACTACCGCATTAGGAGCAGCATATTTAGCAGGACTTGCTGTTGGCTTCTGGGAAAGCCAAGAGGAAATTGCCAAGCAATGGGCGGTTGACCGAACGATTTTACCAAAGATGTCTGATGAAAATCGGAATAAATTATATGACGGTTGGAAAAAAGCAGTGAAAGCAACAATGGCTTTTAAATAATTATTTTCAATTTCCTTACTTAATGTTATACTAAAAGCAAGTTAATACATGGCAGGAGAAGTCGGAGAGACCACAAAAACATTATCAATATCGATAATGTCTTTTGTGGTCTCTTTTTATTTCATCTGAAAAAAGTTAATACTATTATACAAGCAGGAGGAGTACATTATGCAATTTTCAAACCTAAATCGAACTGAATTTGTTAACAAATTTAAAACAGAAGTATTTGATGTGTTAGTTATAGGTGGAGGAATTACAGGAGCTGGTATTGCCCTTGATGCACAAACCCGAGGAATGAATACGGCTCTAGTTGAAATGCAAGACTTCGCTGCCGGGACCTCAAGCAGGTCGACTAAATTAGTTCACGGCGGGCTTAGATATTTAAAACAATTTGAAGTTAAAATGGTGGCAGAGGTTGGAAAAGAAAGGGCGATTGTCTACGAAAATGGTCCGCATGTGACAACGCCTGAATGGATGTTATTACCACTTCATAAGGGTGGTACATTTGGTAAATTTAGCACATCCATTGGTCTACGTGTATACGATTTCTTAGCTGGTGTTAAAAAGTCGGAACGAAGAAAAATGCTAACCTCACAGTCTACATTAGCAAAAGAGCCGCTTATAAAAAAATCTGGTTTAAAGGGCGGCGGTTATTATGTTGAATATCGTACAGATGATGCAAGGCTGACCATTGAGGTTATGAAAGCGGCGGTGGAAAAAGGGGCAATTGCTTGTAATTATACAAAAGTATCAAAGCTTCTTTATGAAAAAGGAAAGGTAATTGGTGCCTTGGTCCAAGATCAATTAACAGGAGAGAGGTATGAAATACATGCCAAAAAGATCGTTAATGCTGCGGGACCATGGGTGGATCAAATCCGTGAAATGGATAAATCCAAAAAAGGGAAAGTCTTACAGCTTTCAAAAGGTGTTCACTTAGTGATTGACCAATCCCGGTTTCCTTTGAAACAAGCCGTCTATTTTGACACACCAGACGGCCGGATGGTGTTTGCCATCCCTCGTGATGGAAAAGTCTATGTCGGAACAACAGATACCTTCTATAATGAAGAGGCCGTAAACCCTTCTATGACCGAAAGTGATCGTAGTTATATCTTAAATGCGATCAATTATATGTTCCCTGAAGTGAAAATAAGTGAAAAAGATGTTGAATCGAGCTGGGCAGGTGTACGACCGCTTATTTACGAGGAAGGAAAGAATGCATCAGAAATTTCTCGAAAAGATGAGATTTGGGAATCAAATTCGGAGTTAATTACCATTGCTGGAGGTAAATTAACAGGCTACCGAAAAATGGCTGAGATGGTGGTTGATTTATTGGCAGAAAAATTAAAATCGGAGGGGAGAAGTTTTAAATCGTGCCAAACGAAATATCTCCCAATATCAGGTGGAGATGTTGGAGGTTCAAAACAATATCCTTCTTTTATTACTGCAGCAGTTAAAAGGGGTATGGAAATGGGTCTTACCAAAGAAGAGGCTGAAACATTAGTGAAAATATATGGATCCAATAGTAACAGAGTGTTTGAATTGTTGAAAAATAATATGTCTGATGCAATAAAATATCAATTACCTCCAGTGTTATTTGCAAAATTACTTTATGGCATTGAACATGAAATGATTGCTACACCTATAGATTTCTTAAACCGCCGAACAGGTGCCATTTTATTTGATATACAAACCGTAAGACACTGGAAGAAGCAAGTTATTGCTTATTTAGCTGATAGGTTAAATTGGTCAGTTGAAGAGAAAAACAAATATTCATCTTCGGTAGATGAGGCATTAAAAGCTGCTGTCATTCCTGTGGATCAACCAAAATCTTACCGAAAAGCTGCAAAAAGTAATTAACTTGAATAATAGGGTGAACTTTATGGAAATCGGTGTTGCTTCTTATCTTAAAAAGATAAATAAAAGTTTGATATTAAGTAGGATTATTAAGCATGGGCCGATCTCGAGGTCAGATTTAGCGAATATAACAAAATTAACAAAGGCAACCATTTCTGCACAGGTAGCAGATCTTTTAGAGGAAGAGTTGATTATCGAATCCCATAAAGAGTATAACAGTGTTGGAAGAAAGCCGATTATGCTCTCTCTTAGTCCAAATGCTGGTTATGCATTAGGAATTGATCTTGATTATCGGGATATTAAATTTACTGTATCTGACTTTATGGGAAACCCAGTTCATACTGATAGAGTAGAGTTAGAGAATTCCGACTATGATGAAATTATTCATATCCTAATCAACCAAATTCGTGCATACCAAGAAAAATTTTCTCATAGTCGTTTTGGGATTATTGGCGTTGTCATTGGAATACATGGAACAGTGAGGAATGACAAAACCATCTCTTTTGTTCCACGGCATAGGTGGTATAACAAGGACTTAAAGGCAGACCTAGAGAAAAATGTAAATATAGAAGTTTATGTTGAAAATAATGCAAATTTATGTGCATTTGCGGAAAAAGTATTTAATTTCCATCAATGCACGAACTTAATTAATATAAGTATGTATTCTGGTATAGGTCTAGGATTTTTAATTAACGGAGACTTGGTGAAAGGGTATCATGGATTTGCAGGAGAAATGGGTCACATGATTATTCATCCTGATGGAAAACCTTGTAATTGCGGTAAATCGGGTTGTTGGGAATTATACGCTTCGGAAGTGAGCTTCTTTAAACAAATATCGGAGAAACTGGATAAACCTATATTGACCTACGAGGATATCAAAAATCTTGTTATTGCAAGAAACCCGGCAGTTATAACGGAAATGGATGAGTATATAAAGTATGTTTCTATCGGTCTAAATAATATTATTAATTTACTAAATCCTGAAACACTGGTGTTAAATAGTGAATTATTAAGACAATTTCCTGAAGCAATGAGTATAATTAAATCAAATATAAAAACTTCGATTAGTAATTATAAGGAAATATATATATCCGATCTCGGTAAAAATGCTTGTGGAATGGGCGCATGTGCTCTAGCAATCAAGAATTTTTTACAGATACCTGAATTAAGTTTGACAATTAAACAAGATGTATTGGCAAAAAGTATATAAAACCCTAAGGAATTTCCTA
>JAPSKD010000312.1 GCA_031177865.1 Bacillus sp. (in: firmicutes)
AGTTGAAATCCAGGCATCCTGTTTCGCTATTAATGCTACATCATGTGGCAATGATAATATTCCTACACCAATTTGTGCCTGAATAATCATAAATACTAGCTGTTTATTTGTGATTTTATTCGCGGTTAGTTTCATTAGTCTTCCACCCTCTTGACAAGGATTGCATTCTCAACATTTTCGGATTTGAATCGAGCGGACGTGTATTAAATTTCCATAGTGGTAAACGAATAAAAGTATCTTTTATATCTTTTAATCGAAATGGTGCCCAAGGTGCAAAATAGGGTGTACCAAATGATTCTAACCGGCATAAATGAGCTAAAGTAAACATAAATCCAAAAACAATCCCAACAAATCCAAAGGTTGAAGCAAGAATCATAAGGGGAAAACGCAAAAATCGAACGGCATCGCTCATTTCTGTTGAAGGGATGCTGTAGGCTGCAACCGCCGTAATCGCCACAACTACAATCATGGTATTCGAAACGAGTCCAGCACGCACAACCGCATCCCCAATAACAAGACCCCCAACAATACCAATCGTTTGGCCAATTCTTGCTGGCAGCCGTACCCCCGCTTCACGAATCAGTTCAATGGTCAACTCCATAACAAGTGCTTCAATTAATGGGGGAAATGGAATATTTCGAATAGAACTTACCACCGGGAGAACTAAATCATCCGGAAGTACTTCGAAATGAAAACCAATGACCGCAATGTAAATAGCAGGTAAATTAACCGCAATGGCAATGCTCATGAGTCTCATAGAACGGATAAACGTTCCAATCATCCAGCGTGAATTATAATCATCAGGTGAATGAAAGAATGCAAAGAATGTGACGGGAATAAGTAAACAAGAAGGACTCCCTTCCATTAATATCGCAACTCTTCCTTCATTCAGATGACCTATTACACGATCTACTCTCTCTGTACTTAAAATCTGTGGAAAAGGTGACCAAGTGGAATCTTCTATTAATTCCTGAAGAGATCCAATACTGGGTATATGATCCATAGAAATATAATCGACCCTTCGTTTAAATTCTTTAATTATTTCCTTATTTGCAAGGTCTTTCATATAAACCATGGTTAGTTTGGATTGAATATTCTCACCCACTGATAAATGTTCCATGACTAAGTCTGAAGTTCTTACAGATTTTCGAATTAAATGGAGATTGATCAAAAGATTTTCGATAAAGCCTTCATGAGACCCCTGTATCACTTGTTCATTATTAGGTTCTATGACTGCCCGATCTTTGGAGATCGCTACTTCCAACCTGTAAAATTCTTGGTCTCTTTCAAAGAGGATGATACAGGACCCATTTAATAGTTCTTCTTTCGCTTTGATTAAGTTATTTGATTTAAGAAATTTAGATTTCAGTAAACTTTCGAGCTTGTCTCCATTCGCTTCCAGAACAGGACTTAAAATATTATTTTGGATCTTATCCGAATCTGTCATTGTATTTAAAAAGACAAGAATTCCCCGGTTATTTCTTACGTTAAGTTCCTTGATTATTAAATCATCTGAACAAGAAAAAGTATTTTTAATAAAAGTAATGTTCTCATCTATTGAAGCAAATACCCCTACAAACGGTTTAGACGTCTGTTCAGAAGGAACCTGTTTGAAATCTTTTGTTATATGTCTCTTTATAACACGAAAATTAAATTTCATTTTTTTCTCCATTTGATCTTTTTCCAATACT
Source organism: Bacillus sp. (in: firmicutes) (assembly GCA_031177865.1). Lineage (GTDB taxonomy): Bacteria > Bacillota > Bacilli > Bacillales > Cytobacillaceae > Neobacillus. The sequence continues at coordinate 1,692 of JAPSKD010000312.1, forward strand.
TTCCCCCAAATATGGTATTACTATGTCAATCTTCCTTTTCATTTTTTACCTGCGGAACTACTATCGATGAGCAATCCTCAAATAATAGGAACAATGAGAATAGCGATATTGCTTAAATAAAAAAGTATTGGCATTTACCTAAGTCCTAAATATTCCAACTCTGGGGCAGGTCTCCTAATGACCGCTGTCTCTCTTTTGTGTTATATTTATTTTCGTAGTCGATAAGCAACAAAACATGAAATGGTGAGTAATCGCGGCTCATGTTTACATGAGTTGAGGAAAGTCCAGGCTCGCCCGGTGCTGAGATGCCCGGAGTGTTCGTGCCATCTGCAAAGGTGGGCAGCAGTCTTTGTACTGCTGACGGCGGGGAAATTATGCTAAGTCCTTGATGGATATGCTGAGAGTACCCTGAAAGTGCCACAGTGACGAATTCTTCTGGAAACAGGAGAAATGGAACGGGTAAACCCCACGAGCGAGCAACCCAAACTTTGGTAGGGGCACCATCTGAGCGGGAATTTTGAACCAAACGGATGGATCGGTCATTTTTGACTGATAGTCATATGATTACACCTGTTGTGCGAGATTGGCATCGTTTGAGCACGCAGGAACAGAACCTGGCTTACAGCCATTTCATGCGCCGGTACTACACAAAAAAACATAAGCAATAGTCTAGCCGATACATACCGTGCTAGACGGGGAGTTGGCGGTGCCCTGTAACCCGCAATCCGCCATAGCGGGGTTGAACTCCTGCCTGAGGTTTGATTTGGTAAGGTCTGCCTTGTAAAAATAGTGTTGAAAAACTGGGTCCTACGCAATGGTACCTATGAATCTGGTCAGGTCCGGAAGGAAGCAGCCATAAGTAGTCACTACTATGTGCCGCAGGGCAACCTAGTTTGAGCTAATTTTTACAAGTAGCGCTTGGTTGTTCTAATCAAAGGCAGGTGCACGGTGTTAACTTAATTATAAAATTAGATTATCTAATAAAAATAGTGCCAGGCACCATCCGATATTCGGATGGTGCCTGGCACTATTTTTATGTTTACCTATGTTGATCTCTTATATAAGACGATGTGAATTTTAGATTAAGAAAGACCTAATCCTATTAAGAATCAGGTCTTTTTATTTACAGCAACTTATTATATAACGCTAGCGAGATAATTTCTAACCGTTATTGATATATGATTAGGCTATAAACCATTTGAGATCTGAAATTAAACTGCTTTCTGATCCTCCACTTTTTTAAGTGTATTTATAGATAGTTGGTGAAGAGTTATCTCCGGACGGCTCCCAACTCTAATATTAACCGATGTTTGTCCTAAACCTTCACTAATATAAAAGGGTTTATCCTCATAATAATGCAGGCCTTTAATCATATCCATTTTCATCATAGATTTTCCCAGTTTAGCTAAATGATATGGTTTTGGCCAGTAGATTTGGCCTCCATGGAAGTGTCCTGATAGAAGATAATCAAATGACCAATCTTTCATCTTAAGAACGATGTTAGGATCATGTGTTAAAACTAAATGATATCCTTCTTTAAGTCCAGCGTATGATGATGGCAGGTCGCTTCGTTTTGTGTGTAAATCGTCAATACCAATAATATGGAGGGGGGTTCCATCTACAAAAATGGTCTTATTCTCATTTTGAAGCGTAATACAGCCATGCTCCTCCATCAAGCTTCTCAGTGATATAAAATCCTTTTGCTTTAATTTGTAATCATGGTTTCCAAACACAGCATAAATACCATAACGTGGGTTCAAACGAGTAAATACCTTCAAGTAAGGAATCAGTCTAGGAATACTGCGTCTTTTATCGAGAAAGTCTCCAGTTAGTGCAATTAAATCTATCTTCTCTCCTGCGAGCTTTTTATAAAGTTGTTCTGGTGAAATAGATATTTTCTCCAAATGCATATCTGAGATTTGTAAGATATTTAATTGTGGTCCATGTGAATAATTAGGATGTATAGCAGATAAATTTACTTTATTAAATGCGACTTTATGAGTATTTTTATACGCTCTGTACAAAAGGAGCGAAATACTTAAAAACAATAGAATTAAAAAGAATAATATCAATAGTATCCCTCCTCCGTTCCTATTATATAGAATTAGAGAAGGAAATTTTAGCGGGAATTAATGGAGATTAATTTTAGAAATATTCTTGTTGGATTTAAATGGCAGACATAAATAGTCTTGTTCCAACTTATCCTAAAATTGTTCTTTCAAAGATTAACGTCGTTAGCTTTTTAATCTTTGGATAAACCTATAGATTATAAAAGTGCAGGTGCTGCTGATTGCAATTATCACCAAGAATTTATCACTCATTAGTTCGACCTAAATTGCTGACAAAAATATATATTCAAAATAACATTCAGAAGCATTTTAATTTTTCAGATAAAAAAGTGCTGGATTTTGGTGCAGGAACCGGGGCAAATTGCACCCTATGTTCACCTGATGATTATTTTGGAATAGACCCAGATTCATATCGTATCGAATATGCCAAACGTTTGTATAATCAGTACCGCTTTGAGGCATTTAAGGGAAATGAGCTTCCTGCAGAAGACAATAGCTTTGATTATATTTTAATTATTGCCGTACTGCATCATATACCTCCAGAGATGATTACAGGCTATGTGAAAGAATTCAAACGTGTCTTAAAACCCAACGGTCAAATTGTCGTATTAGAGCCATGCTTTTTTGAAAAATCACCTATTAGCAATTGGTTCATGAGATCAAATGATAAAGGCGAGTACATTCAATGCGAAAAAGAGTATCTTAATTACTTCAAAGAGGAAAATTTTCGATGCCAGATTCTAAAAAGATTTAAAAAATGTTTTTTTTACAATGAACTGTATTTTACCGCTACCCTTTAAATTTTCTTACAATCGTATACATAACAAAGTGCCAGCCACTGACCAAAAAATTGGTGGGTGCCTGGCACTTTTCTTATTTCATTACTTATCAAAATTAACGGATGCAGCCTTATTTAATAATAAATCCGATAGTGACCTTCCATATAGATACAACCTATGCATCGGTCTCGTCATCGCGACGTACAACAATTTAATATCTAGCTCTTCTTCCTTGTAAGCCTCTTCCAAGCTAACAATTAGTACCGCATCAAATTCCAATCCTTTTGATAGGTAAGAAGGTACGATTACCACTCTTCCCTTTTTCATATCTTCCTTCTCTTCTAACATCTGAATTGGCAGATTGCTATTTTCCAACATCTTATATATTCGTAAGCATTCGCTGTCGTTTTTTCCTATAATCGCAATAGAGTTGAGTTCTAGTCCCTTGAGCAATTGAATATCTTCTTCTACTAATTCTCTTACCTGTTGAAGGTTGCTAGGGTCAATTTTTGTAAAGAGTGGTTTGTCACCATGCCGGATGACTGGTTGTACGATTGGCAAGTCTTTGCCCATAATCGTAAGGATGTCATTGGCTAACTGCATGATTTCAACCGTTGTTCGATAACTCTTTTGTAAGGCATGATAATTTGCATTTGGAAAAATTTCCGTGACTAGTGGCTCCCAGCTGTTTAACCCACGATAGGAATGAATCCCTTGGGCTAAATCCCCCACAATCGTAAACAAGTCTGTTTCAAAACCTTCTTTCATTGCAGCAAATTGAAAATAGCTATAGTCCTGTGCCTCGTCTATGAATATACTCTTCATTTTATATGGTTCATCAATGCCCTCAAGTTTCGCTTTCATATAAAATAATGGAGCTAAATCCTCGAGTTCCAGCGCCTTTTTGGCAAAAATCTTTTGACTATAGAGGCTTAGTTTCTTGCATTCTTTTTCTGTCAGAGTGTGTGAATATTTTTGTAAAAGTTCACGAGATGTCATCAGTTCCTTATATAATGTAAAAATATCCTTTCTTACAAAAGGATCCATATAATTTTTGATCACCACTTTCGACTCCTGCTCTACGGTACGAATGCGTTTTTCCTTTGTGTCCATGATGGTAACGACTTTTTCTCTTCTTTTATCTGCATCCAACCTGGTACTGTAAAGCGCCTTTTCTAAAGCTTCATCATACTTACTATTAATCTTGGTTAGAATGATCGATTTTTTTAATCGTAGATCATTGGCTAATAAATTTTTTATTTTATCCAGCCTTTTATAGATTGGTA
>JAPSKD010000028.1 GCA_031177865.1 Bacillus sp. (in: firmicutes)
GAAAGGCGCAAACTTTTAGGCTCGCCCATAACCTGAGTGAAGACCATCCGGTGCACAAAGCCCTTGCTGATTTCTCCAAGAAGGTGGAAGAAAAGTCTGATGGGCAAATGAAAGTTCAAATTTTTGCTAATGGTGTACTAGGAGCGGAAAAGGAAGTATTAGAGCAGCTGCAAGGCGGAGCTGTAGATATGACGAAAGTGAGTGCTGCAGCCCTGGAAAGCTTTGCACCTGAATATGCTGTTTTCAGCCTCCCATATTTATTCGTAAGCAAGGATCATTTTTATAAATCCATGGAATCGGAAGCGGTTCAAAAGCTTTACGGTGCAAACAAGGATAAAGGATTTGTAGGTTTGACCTACTATGATTCCGGAGCAAGAAGCTTCTATACGAAAGATAAGGTTATAAAGACTCCGGAGGATTTAAAGGGGTTAAAGATTCGTGTTCAGGATTCACCGACCGCAATAGATATGGTTAAGTTATTAGGTGGGAACGCAACACCAATGGCGTATGGAGAGGTTTATACCGCACTGCAAGCGGGAGTTATCGATGGTGCGGAAAGCAATGAAACCGCATTAACAACTGGAAAGCACGGAGAAGTTGCGAAAGAGTTTTCAATCAATGAGCATACAATGATTCCGGATATTCTTGTTATGAGTTCTGCTACGTGGGACAAGCTATCTGAAGATCAACGAAAAATCCTAACGGATGCAGCCGGGTCCTCTACAGAATACCAAAAGGAACTCTGGAATAAAGCGATCGAAGAGGCAATAACAGAAGCGAAGTCCAAGATGGGCGTGAAATTCACTGAAGTCGATAAAGCGCCATTTATCGAGAAGGTTCAGCCTATGCATGAGGAATATAGCAAGAAAGATTCTAGTATCAAAGAAATCATGGATGCTATTGAAGCTCTAAAATAAAAGGGAGAAGGTCAAGCTCCGCCTTGCAAGTCGTAATAACAGACGGCGGAAACAATTTGCTTGGCCTTTTCTATTTAATTGGGAGTGTAAAGGTTACCATGACAGTAAAAGAGCGATATCGAAAGACACCGATTTAAAAGAAGGAGTTAAGGTTATGAAAACAATACGAAGTTTCCTGGATAAGTTGATTATGTTTGTAGGGTGCGTATTCACCATAATCATGGTTATCGGTGCAATCTGGCAGGTCTTTAGCCGATATGTATTGGGTGATCCGAGCACGATTACAGAAGAGTTACTTCGTTTCGGACTCATATGGACCACTATGTTGGGAGCAAGTTATGCTTTCGGCAAAAACGAGCATTTGGCGATTACCGGAGTATTGGATAAATTAAAAGGGAAAAATCAAAAGGCCCTTAGAATGGTTAATGATTTGTTCATTATTGGTTTTGCCGGTGCAGTCATGATCAAAGGCGGGTTAAACATTGTAGCTACGACCATGGCACAATTGACACCGATTCTACACATTCCGGTTGGAGTGATTTATTCCATCGTGCCTATTTCCGGAACGATTATTATCATTTATCAACTATTAAATATGCCCGATTGGTTGAAAAAGAAAGAAGAAGTTTTATAGAGATGGAAGGGGGAGTTTTTAATGGGTGCGATTGAAACAGGTTTAGTGATGGTAATAAGCTTTATTATTTTAATGGCAATGGGGGTTCCGATATCAGTAGCCACCGGTATAGCATCTTTTATTGCGGCGATCATGATTGTACCCTTTGACGTTGCCATTTTTACGGCAGCTCAAAAAATGGTAACTGGAATAGACAGTTTTTCCCTTTTGGCCGTTATCTTTTTCATTTTGTCTGGAATTATTATGAATAACGGGGGAATCGCCCTGCGTCTCGTCAACCTTGCAAAGTTGCTGGGCGGCAGTCTTCCTGGGTCACTAGCTCATACTAATGTCGTAGGGAACATGCTGTTTGGGTCGATTTCAGGTTCTGCAGTAGCGGCTGCAGCTGCCATCGGTGGTACGATGGCTCCGCTTCAGGAAAAAGAAGGGTATAACAAAGCGTATTCTGCGGCTGTAAATATTGCCTCTTCTCCTGCAGGTCTATTGATTCCTCCGAGCGGAGCATTTATTATTTACTCGATGGTCAGCGGAGGAACTTCGATTGCCGCATTATTTTTAGCTGGCTATGTACCGGGAATCCTAATGGGGCTAACCGTAATGGCTATTGCCTACTATATTGCTAAAAAAGAGAATTATCCAGTAGCAAAAAGACCGAGCTTTTCTGAGGGTTCAAAAGTTATTATTGACGCCATTCCAAGCTTACTGCTCATCGTGATCGTAATCGGGGGAATTGTAGCAGGAGTCTTTACTGCAACGGAAGGTTCTGCCGTCGCTGTTTTATATTCCGTCATTCTTTCTATCATTTATAAAACCTTAAGGTGGTCCGATGTCCCCAAGATTTTGGGTGAAACAGTTGTTATGACAGGGATTGTACTATTTTTGGTCGGGGCTTCGTCAATCATGTCATGGGTAATGGCGTTTAGCGGTATACCAGCTGCAATCAGCGAGGCTGTATTATCCATTTCAGACAACCCTATCGTTATTCTATTGATTATGAATGTCGTATTGCTCTTAGTCGGCACGGTAATGGATATTACACCGGCAATCCTGATTTTTACACCTATCTTTTTGCCAATTGTAACTCAAATAGGCATGGATCCTGTGCATTTTGGAGTTATTTTGGTTTTTAACCTCTGTATCGGTATCGTGAGTCCACCATCCGGAAGCAGTTTGTTTGTCGGATGCAGTGTTGGGGGAGTTAGCATAGAGTCAGTAACAAGACCGTTACTGATTTTCATGACAGGTTTAATTGTTACGTTACTGCTCGTAACGTATGTTCCAGCTATTTCCTTGTTTGTTCCTAAACTATTTGGAGCCATGTAGTTGGCATGGCCCAAACTGTTTTCATTAAATCAAAACACCGGAGGTGCCTTTCTTGATTAAACCCGATTATCGATTTGTATTTTGCTCGAAAACTGAACACAGCTTGCTTTTTAAATTGAATGAGGGAAATACCCAAGTTCGACTATATGTTCTTGAAGAAGATATTTTTCGTGTAGTTTTCTTGAATGACAATAAATTGGAATTAAACAAAACCTGGCTTGTTGCGCCTGGAATGGATGATATTCCATTTGAAGGAAGAGACCGGTTCGATCTTACGCCATTTTCTTTGCCCCAATTTAAGGTGGAATCTGAAAATGAACACTATACGGTAGTGACTTCAAAACTGAAAGCTGTCATTGATTTAAACGGCTTTAAAATTCAGTGGTATGCTAATACCGAAACAGGATGGGTACTTATTGCCAATGACCGCAAAACCCAAAGCTATAATTTCAACAATAGCTTAGGTGAAGGAGTTTTTCACTATCTGGAACGTTCCTTGGATGAACAATACTTCGGCCTTGGTGAAAAAACCGGTAACGTAGACAAGCACGGCAGACGGTTCCGAATGATGAATGTCGACCCGATGGGATATGATCCGGAAACGACAGACCCGCTATACAAGCATGTTCCTTTTTATATCACAAGGAATCAAAAGACAGAATTAGCTTATGGTCTTTTTTACGATAATTTGGCGACAGCGATCTTTGAAATGGGATCTGAAATGGATAATTATCATGGATACTACAGGTACTATCAGGCCGAGTGCGGGGATCTAGACTACTATTTTATTCTTGGACCAAAGGTAAATAATGTGGTCAAAAAATTTGCATGGATGACAGGGAAAACCCTTATGCCTCCGAAATGGAGTATCGGCTATTCTGGATCAACGATGACCTATACAGATGCCCCTAATGCCCAGGAGCAGCTTCTTCAATTTTTGAATGATTGTGAAGAGTATGATATTCCCTGTGATTCCTTTCAGCTTTCGTCTGGATATACCTCCATTGGAGATAAGCGATATGTATTCAATTGGAATTATTCCAAGGTTCCAGATCCGAAGAAACTATCTGCAGATTTCGAAGAAAAGGGATTGAAGCTGTGCGCTAATATTAAGCCATGTTTATTATTGGATCACCCTAAATTCGAAGAGCTGAAAGCTGAGAACATGTTTGTGCTTTCAAGAGACAAAGAAGGACCAGAAATTGCGCAGTTTTGGGATGATCTCGGTGCATATGTGGATTTTACCAATCCAAAAACGATTGAATGGTGGAAATCCAATGTAAAACAGCAGCTGCTTTCTTACGGAATCGAATCCACCTGGAATGATAATAACGAATATGAAATTTGGGACAGCCATGCGATAGCGCATGGGTTTGGGGAAGAGCTACCGATCAGTCTTATTCGTCCGCTGCAGCCGTTGCTGATGATGAAGGCATCTTATGAAGCGCAAAAAGAGTTTGCTCCTGAGAAAAGACCGTACCTTATTTCGAGATCGGGCTGTCCAGGCATGCAGCGCTATGTACAGACATGGACGGGAGATAACCGTACGAGCTGGAAAACCTTAAAATATAATATCCGTACAGGAATTGGACTGAGCCTATCCGGAATTTTCAATTTTGGCCATGATGTAGGCGGGTTTTCAGGTCCTGCGCCGGAACCGGAGCTGTTTATCCGATGGGTGCAAAACGGCATTTTCTATCCGCGGTTTACCATCCATTCCTGGAATGATGACGGGACGGTCAACGTGCCGTGGATGTATCCGGAAGCAACAAAATACATCAGAGAGCTTATTAAGTTCAGAAGTAGGTTTACACCGTATATTTATCAATTGCTTTATCAGGCGCATAAAGATAATGAGCCGATTATCAAGCCAACTTTCTATGATTTTGAGTCTGATCCGAATACCTTTGAAGAAAATGATGATTTTATGTTGGGAGATAGTTTGCTGGTCGCCTCCGTTGTGAAAAAAGGGACTTATGAACGTGAAGTGTATCTGCCAAAACAAGATGCCGGCTGGTATGATTTCCATACAGAAAAATGGTATGAAGGCGGAACAACTGTGACAATTCCCGCACCGCTTGACTATACCCCTGTATTGGTGAAAGGCGGATCCATTCTTCCGATTAATGATGCCAAAATCACCTTTGAAACGAAATCAAAGGATGAAAGAGGGTTTATGTTCTTCCCTTACAAGCAGGAAGGGGAAAGCAAGTTCAGCCTGTTCGAGGATGATGGCATCTCTTATGAATATGTGAACGGTGACTATTCAGTGATCCAGGTTTCGATGAAAACGACAGAAAATCAAATTCAGGTCACGATAGAGAAAGAAGGGAAATATATTCTCTCTTATGATCAAATCAGATTGTATTTCCCATCCTCTGAAACACGCAAGATTCTCATCAATGGAGCGGAAAAGACTCCAAAACAAAAAAATGTTTTCGAAGTGTCTGTAGAAAGTATAACAAGAACGGGTAATTAATGTATCTTTCAGATGGGGCACATTTGCAGCCATCATGCCCTGACTGCGGGTGCAAAGGCCATAACGATATCCCAAAGAGAGCTTTAGGATGTGTTTGAAGTCTATTAGGGAAAATTATGGACAAAAAATCGGTTGACATCGCTTTCAAAACCTAATAACATAGGTATTAAGTTAATAATATGTGACGGAGAAAAGGAGACTCACACGGTTGGCCTGTTATTATTCAGGTCCTTCTGTTGTGGTCTCTTTTTTTTTCGTCATAATCGTAAAGGCTTACAAATTGAAAGGGGAAAAAAGATATCTTAATACATTTAAAATGAGGATTTAGGAAAAATAAATAATTTAATAAATGGGGGTCAATCATAATGAGAAAATTGTTATCTTTTGTTACATCTGGTATTTTAATAGCTGGACTTTTGGGTGGATGCGGCAGTGCAGGAAACAATACAGCTGATGTAGGTGGAAAGGAAACAGAAGGAAAGGAGAAAACGTTTAAGCTCGCCCATAACATGAGTGAAGACCATCCGGTTCACAAAGCCCTTGCTGATTTTTCCAAGAAGGTGGAAGAAACGTCTGATGGGCAAATGAAAGTTCAAATTTTTGCGAATGGTGTACTAGGAGCGGAAAAGGAAGTATTAGAGCAGCTGCAAGGCGGCGCTGTAGATATGACGAAAGTGAGTGCAGCAGCCTTGGAGAGCTTTGCTCCTGAATATGCCGTTTTCAGCCTCCCGTATTTATTCGTAAGCAAGGATCATTTTTATAAATCCATGGAATCTGAAGCCGTTCAAAAGCTTTACGGTGCAAACAAGGATAAAGGATTTGTAGGTTTGACTTACTATGATTCCGGGGCAAGAAGCTTCTATACGAAAGATAAGCCCATAAACACTCCAGATGATTTAAAGGGGTTAAAGATTCGTGTTCAGGATTCACCGACAGCAATCGATATGGTGAAATTATTAGGTGGGAACGCAACTCCAATGGCGTATGGAGAGGTTTATACAGCACTGCAAGCGGGAGTTATCGATGGTGCGGAAAGCAATGAAACCGCATTAACAACTGGAAAGCACGGAGAAGTTGCAAAAGAGTTTTCAATCAATGAACATACCATGATTCCTGATATTCTTGTTATGAGTTCTACTACATGGAACAGCCTATCTGAAGAACAGCAGAAAATCCTAACGGATGCAGCCGGGTCCTCTACAGAATACCAAAAAGAACTTTGGAATAAAGCGATCGAAGAGGCAATAACAGAAGCCAAGTCCAAAATGGACGTGAAATTCACTGAAGTCGATAAAGAGCCATTTATCGAGAAGGTTAAGCCTATGCATGAGGATTATAGTAAGAAAGATTCTAAAATCAAAGAAATCATGGATGCTATTGAAGCTCTAAAATAAAAGGGGAAAAGGTCAAGCTCCGCCTAGCCAAGTCGTAATGATAGGCGGTGGAAATATTTGCTTGGCCTTTTCTATTAAATTGGGAGTGACAAAATTGCTATGACTATAAAAAGAACGATTGCGAAAGACACCACCGATTTAAAAGGGTAGAGTTGAGGTTAGGAAAACAATACGAAGTTTCTTGGATAAGTTAATTATGTTTGTAGGTTGCGTATTCACCATCATCATGGTTATCGGTGTAATTTGGCAGGTCTTTAGCCGATATGTATTGGGTGTTCCGAGCGTGATTACAGAAGAGCTGCTTCATAAATATTATGAGAACAATACCCTGTAGCTTAAAGAAAAAATTAGCAGTTCAAAATGTTCAACAGAGAATTCAAAGTCTTCAATTAATTATCCCTTATACTATTTGAAAACATGATTAATTAGTAAGCGATTTCAGTGAGGGGGGAATATATGAATCAGAATAGTTATCTTTTAAATCACAATCCAATTAGTGTTATAGCTTCTACTATGGATAATTCTGAGCTTCTTTATTATTATTCAGGTGCTCTTATAGTTATTTTCCAAACGGATAATCTCGATTCTATCAAAACAGAATTAATTAACATTACAAATGATATAGGCAAAGTATACCAAAAAGACAATTCCAAACAATATAGTATGGTTATTAATCAAATTATTGATGAGATTGATAAACATATAAGTAATCCTGATTTAACATTAAAATGGCTTGCTCGAGAAGTAATTTTTATGAATAGGGACTATCTCGGTAAGCAATTTAAAAAAGAAACAGGGCAAACCTTTACCGAATACTTAATGCATTATCGCATGAACAGGGCCAAGGACCTTATCACTCAATCTAACCGATTACAGATCTGTGATGTAGCAGAAAAAATAGGCTTTAAAAATAACCCTGCTTATTTTAGTAGGGCATTTAAGAAATTTACTGGTTTACCACCATTAACTTATCAAAAGAAAATAAGAAAGTGAGAATTCCCAAAAGGCAGTGACAAAGGGATTACATTCTGAACAGACAGATTTTGGAGAAGTTAGATATGATTCATACTGAGGAATTTGGTAATATGCTAGTGTTAGATGGTATGGTAATGACAACTGAAAAAGATGAGTTTGTTTATCATGAAATGATTGTACATGTACCGTTATTTACTCATCCTAATCCTAAAAAGGTATTAATTGTAGGCGGGGGTGATGGTGGTACGATTCGTGAAGTATTAAAGCATCCAAGCGTAGAAAAAGTCGTTCAAGTAGAAATTGATGAAAGAGTGGTTGAGTATTCTAAACAGTACCTCCCTCAAGTTTCTTGTGAATATGGTAATCCACGTGCAGAGCTAATTATTGGTGATGGGTTTATGCATATCTTAAATAGTTAAAATGAGTATGATGTTATTTTAGTGGATTCTACAGAACCAGTGGGACCAGCAGCCAATTTGTTTACAAAAGTTTTTTATGCAGGAATTGCAAAAGCATTAAAAGAAGTCGGGATTTTTGTAGCTCAGACAGATAATCCGCGGTACAAGGCTGACCTTATAATAAATGCTGTTCGTAATACAAGAGAAATTTTCCCTGTAGCCGCTTATATACGTGCAACATCCCGACATATCCAAGTGGTATGTCGACCTTTACAATCGGTTCAAAAAAGTATGAACCACTACAAGTTAAAACTTCATGATTCTTTGAGGTTGATACAAAGTATTACACGCCTGAATTGCATAAAGCGTCATTTTGTCAACCGAAATTTGTTGAAGAATTATGTAAATAAGCTAGTAACGTTGCGTTGGTCCAAGAGAACTGACGCATTTTTGTTATTATTATAATACAGAGAGCAAAATTAAACCCAACTTTGTGAAAATATATACTTAAACAAACGGGGGCTTGAGTTGAACAAAGGGTTGCTGCGGCAGCCCAGGTAACTCATGCCCTATGGTTTGCTCTGTTAATAGAGATCCCAAAGACATAGGTGTTCATAAGAAGGTTAAACCCCTAGACCAGCGGAGGGGTGGACAAGCGTCTTTACTTGCAAGTCTAAGGCATATGTTACGATTTGTTATGATTTGAAAGAGCTGGAGATTCACTTGACGTTTCAAAATCATTCCTGTTATTCTTAGTCCATTGTAAACGATATACTTTTTGTCATATGAACCTCCTGTGCAGTATTTTTTAGTACTACCTAGGACGATGTTTTCTACTAATACCCTAAAAGTTGGAGGTGCTTTTTTTGAATGTTATAGTAAATCTATTTAAAAAAATGACGTTTAAACAAATTTTTTGGTACTCGATGATCTTACTTTTTTTTGTCTCCTCCATTTTTTTTGTATACCACAATCATTCATTTTACCAAAGGCCAATTGTTAAGGTCATTGAAATAGAGAAGGACGATTCTACGGAAATGATTGATATGCATGAAAATAAAGATCGTCTTTACACTCAACGGATCATAGCCGAATTAAAAAATGGCGATCACAAAGGACAGCTAATCCATTTAACAAATGAATATTCCTTATCGGGAGCGTATGATCAAAAATATCATGTTGGAAATGAATTATTTGTTTCGATTGATATGAAAAAAAAGGAAAATAGAGAGTTAATTGGAAGCATAATTGAAGTAAAGCGTGATAAATACATATTGTTGGTAGCATGGGTGTTTATTTTTACTCTCCTTTTCGTCGGAAAAAAGCAAGGGTTGTTTTCTATTATCAGCTTGGCTGTCAATGCTGTTTTGTTATCCTATGCATTGGATGTTTATTTAAAAACATCAGGCATCAGTTTGTTATGGATATGCAGTATAAGTGTAATATTATTTACGGTCATTTCTTTATTGCTCGTTAACGGCTTTAATGAAAAAACATATGCCGCAATTGTTGCAACTTTATTGGGAACTTTTATCTCACTGTTCATCACCTATCTTGTGATGTGGTTAACGGCTGAAAAAGGACTCCGATATGAGGAAATGCAATTTATTACTCGTCCTTATAAAGAAGTGTTTATGGCAGGGTTATTTATTGGATCGTTAGGAGCCGTAATGGATGTGGCCATTACCATGTCTTCTTCTATCTTTGGGTTATATGAGAAGGATCACAACATACCCGTAAAAGCACTTAAAACTTCGGGAATGGAGATTGGCAAAGATATAATGGGAACCATGACAAATATTTTGTTTTTTGCCTATATCAGTGGTTCCATTCCAATGCTTATTTTGTATTTGAAGAATAATTCCCCATTGATATTCACTCTTTCCATGAATCTATCATTAGAAATGGCTCGGGCCCTGGCAGGCGGTATAGGAATCGTGATGACAATCCCAATAGGGCTATATACTACCATTTTTTTCGTTAATCGAAAGAGGGCAAGATGATGAATGTATTATTGTGGCTGGCAGCCATTTTATTAATCCTGATGATTCTTATAGGCGGTAATAAAGGGAAACGGTCATTTATTGCTATATTCCTAAACTTTGGAGTACTCTTTATTACTATCTTTATTATGACAATACCCAAAGCTGACCCTATTATCTTAACATTGATCGCATCAACCGTGATTAGCTGCATAAATCTCTTTTATATTAATGAAGTGAATATCAAAACAATAACAGCCTTCATTTCTACTATTATTACAGTCGTTATACTGCTCTTTTTTATTCTGATTGTGACAAAAAGTGCCATGATTCAAGGATTTGGCGCAGAAGAAGCAGAGGAACTTTCCGTCTTTTCCCTTTATATTGGGGTGGATTTTGTTAAAATAGCTGCTTCTGTCATAATTATGAGTACCATTGGTGCCATTACAGATACAGCCATAGCCATTTCATCTCCTATGCGGGAAATGTTTCACCATCATCCATCCATAAGCAGAAAAGAATTATTTGCTTTTGGTATTAGTATTGGGAAAGACATATTAGGAACAAGTACGAATACGTTATTTTTTGCCTTCTTTGGAGGCTATTTGGCCCTGCTCATTTGGTTTAAAGATTTATCTTACACTCTTGAAGAAATCGTCAATTCAAAAATCTTTAGTGCTGAAATCATTACCATCTTTTGTGCGGGAATTGGTGTCGCTCTCATTATTCCGATTACTGCCTGGATAAATTCTTATTTTTTAATTAAAGCAAGAGAAAAGAACAAGATCATTAAATAAGAAAGTTAAAAACTTAAAGGAAAGATCCTTACTACTTCCTAAGTGAAGAAGTGGTTCTAGTGGAAATCTGTTTGACCATGTTATTAAAACACTCACAAATTTTGATGCAATCGATGTTTGTGAGTGTTTTTTTTGTAATAAAGTCTGAAAAAGGTTGGTTTAAATATGTATCTGAATGCATTCAAAAACAGGACATTTTTAGCCTTTATGAATTTTTTTTGAACTAGAAGAAATGTTATTCAGCAAGGAAGTTAGCGACGAGGAAAATCCAGACCAGTAGATGAATTTATGATTTGAAAAGCTATGAATATTGCGTGTGCCAATAATAAACGAAGGCTGAGCTATGTGGTTGGGATTCTGAAAAACTGTGAAAATGAATCTTTACTAATTGTAGAAGAAGTTGATTCGTATCAGGAGAACCAAAAGCATGTAGGTAAGCAAAGACAATCAACATAATCGTTTCCTGCTGGAAGAGATATTCCAAGTGGTTTTGTACTCGACCTAACGGCAGGTGAAGAGTGATGAACATTGCGGAAAAAGCGTTCTTAGGAAGCTTGATGAAGGCAGAGTACATACTCAAGGATAAAGTGATTTTCGGGTGGTGACAGGCACCGGTGGGTACCAGCAAATCTTTACATCCAATTAATAGTAACTTAATAGTTTTGGAATAAAATGAAATTATCGTCATTTAGTGGAAGATTTCCTCATAAGTTGACGATGTTTACTAGACTTTGGAGGTGCTGTATGAAGAGAAATTGGAAGAAAAGATTTGTGCCGATCACTCTGTCAGTTGCTTTGGCTACGAGTATCATTTCTCCAAACCTGACGTCGGCCTTGGGCAGCTTTGATTTAAATTCTGCGGTTGTTCAAACACCGATCAACCTATATCAAGCTGACCTTGGACCTGGTGTGAAGGAAAAACATTATAGTTTTGAGGGGAAAGACGGTAAAAAGATTGAGAGTTTTGTAGTTGATGTAGATGTACATAATCCTAGTGTTTCGATTGAAGCAGGGACACCGAATGACGGAGAATCATATGGCCTTCAGTCTGTTAGAAAGCAAGCGGAAGCCGCAAATGGTGATAACCATCAAGTGGTCGCTGCTGTAAATGCCGATTTTTATAATATGGCAACAGGGGAGCCGAATGGCATTGTATATAAGGATGGAAAAGCAATAAAAGCCTATAATGGATTTTGGAGATTTTTTGGAATGACCAAATCAGGCGAAGCGGTAATAGGTTCTGCCGCTGAATATGATGTCATGAAAGATCAATTACAAGAAGCGTTAGGCGGGAATGCTATCCTAGTAAAAGATGGACAAATCTATCAAACTCCGCAAACAGGCGCAGATAAAGAGCCTCGAACCGCTGTGGGGATTAAAGCAGACGGCGATGTATTTTTTGTCGTGATCGATGGACGACAAGAGCCATATTCAGCTGGAATCTCTATGCCTGATTTGGCGCAATTAATGATGGATCTAGGAGCAGTGGATGCGTTAAACCTTGATGGCGGAGGGTCGTCAACTTTTACTACTCGTGAACTGGGTGGAGATCAGCTTGAGGTTGACAACCAACCATCTGACCGTTCGGAACGAAGTGTTGCGAACTCTTGGCTGATTGTAACGGAAGAGCCAGCTGATCATGTGTTTGCTTCTGCTCATATTGAACCGTATGATCAATCCTTTACTCCTGGCTCCGCCATATCATTTACAGCGAAGGGAAGGGACAAATCCATGGCTTCTGCTCCATTGCCGACATCTGGCTTAACATGGGAATTATCGGATACTTCCTTCGGGAGCATTGATGAGAAAGGGAATTTTTCTTCGAACGGAAAAACCGGTCAATTCGATATCATTTTGAAACATCAAGGCAATGAGGTTGGAAAAAGTATCATTGAAATCGCCCAACTGGATGAGATGTCTTTCAGCTCATCAGAATTAACCGTCGCAAAGAATAGTGAAAGCAACCTGGGCTTAGTGACAAAGTTTCAAAAGAGAGTAGTAGATTGGAGTTTACATGATATCGAATTTGAAATCCCAGAAGGTATGGGCACCATTGATGAAAACGGTGTGCTGCATTCAACTGATAAAACCGTTACTGGTACGATTACAGCACGCTTGAAAGCTTCAAATCTATCAACACAAATCAAGGTTTCGGTTGGAAAACTTCCTGAAGTAATGTTTGATTTTGAGAAGGATCTTGGAAGCTGGAGAACAGCAACAGCCAACCGCGGTGAAAAAGGAACGCTTAGTTTAAGTAAATATCCAGCACCTGTTCGATTTGGCAGTCAGTCATTAAAGCTGGATTTTGATTTTACCAATGCACAAACAGGAACCACTCTTGGAGTTTATGCAGGACCAGGAACAAACACAGCCGTTCCTGATGTTCCTTCAAGCATCGGGATGTGGGTGTACGCAACGCCGGAAGCACAAGGCTATTGGCTGCGAATGATGATTGTCGATGCGAACAACAAAAATCAAACAATCAATTTGTCAGGGGAAAAGCCAGGGATTGATTGGACAGGCTGGAAGTACATTGAGGCCGAGATTCCTGCCTCTTTTACAGGGCCGTTCAAACTTCATGGGGCACAAACCATTCGTTTAATGTCGACAAAATCAGGAATCACCGGTCCGATGACGAAAGGTTCTATCTATGTTGATAATATTAGAGCAGTATACGGTGATAAAGTCGATGATTTAAATCCTCCTGTGATAGAGTCCATTAACGTTGACGGGAAAGAATTCACGAACAGTGCTGTGAATCTGCGGGCAAACGTACATGAGTATGAAGACGATCCATTTAAAACAGGAATCGATTGGGATAAAATAAGTATTTTCATAGATGGAAAGGATTATTCCAATCTGGAAGGGCATTTTTCATATGATATGGATGGCTCCGTGTCCTTAAGTGGACTAAAATTTGCCGATGGAACCCATCAGGTAACCCTTTTGGTTCCAGATAAATTTGGAAACCAAGCCATTAAAACAGTCTATTTCACAGTAAACACCGGTTCAGCCAAGGTTGAAATCGCAAAAAATCAAGAGGAAGCGTTGCTTGGCGATGTATTCGAGCTTGTGGTGAAAGCAACAAATCCAGCTGAAATCTCTGGATCTGCTATTAACTTGCAACTTGAAAAGAACTATCCAGTAGAAAGAGTTACTTTTTCCGATGCTTTTAGCACTAGCACATCAAGCTATGATAAGGAAACGGGAATTCTTACACTGAATCTTGTGAATTACGGGGAAACAGCGGCAGCTGCAGATGCGGCAACGATTCAAGTTCGCATTCCTGAAACCACAAAGGAAGGCAGCTTGCTTACCTATGAAATCGCAGAAGCTAGTTTAAGCTATCAAACAGCGAAAGATCAAAGTTTTGTCTCTACCTATTCCATGGAACCTGTGAGCGTGGAGGTCAAAGGTGCTTTCGAAATCGTTACAGATGACATTTTAATTGGCAAGCCAACTGTTATGATGGTGAAAGATACGAAGAATGAACCAGTCGTAGGTGCGGAAATGTTTGCTGTGATTGATGATCATACTGTTTCACTTGGAAAAACAGACGAAAAGGGTTCTCTTTTAGTTGATTCCATCATCAATGAAGTTAAGAAAATTGCTTTATATGCTGTCAAAGATAGAAAATATTCATTCAAATTCAACACGCAGACCTATCCTTCTTTAGCGGAGGTAAACGAAATCAAAAATGTGATTAGCTCGCCGACGGGTGATCCTTATCAAGAAAAAGGCTTCACTTGGATGTCGAGTCCATTAGCGGAAGAAAAAACGGTAATCCAGTTTGCCAGAAAAACGGACTATGACAAGAAAGGCGGAGGGGCATTAGAAACGGTTACCGGGTCATTCAGCAACCAAGTATTCTCTGGAGAGCAAGATATTACGAAAAACGGCATCGTTCGTGTGAATGAAGTAATACTAACGAAATTACAACAAGGTACGACTTATATTTATCGTGTTGGTGATGGCGAAAATTGGTCAGAACTACATGATTTCAATACTTTAAAAAGGAAGCAAACGTTCGAATTTGCGATTTTAGGAGACACGCAATCACCTTCCGATTTGAGTGATTTTAATAAAATACTAGGGGATTTAAATCAGAAAGACTTGTCGTTCATGATTCATGTCGGCGACCTGATTGATGAATCTTCTAAGTTCAAGCAATGGGATGATACATTACGGACCATGAGCCAGTACAACAAGATCCGTTCGACTGACCTTGTCGCAACTCTTGGAAATCATGAATACATGGGGGATGGTGATGGCCATTTAGCGAAAGCCATTTTCAACTCGCCTGAAAATGGTCCAGATGCCGATAAAGGAGGAACGTATTCAGTAGATTACAATAATATGCACATCAGTGTCTTAGGGTATACGGATAATTCCGAGATTCTGAACAAACAGCTGGAATGGCTGAAGCAGGATGTACAGAATTCCGATAAACCTTGGAAAATCCTTGTTACCCACAAGCCACCTTATTTCACCAATCCTTTTGGTGGAAATGCTATCATGAAAGAAAAGCTTCCGCCAGTTGTCGATGAATTAGGAATTGATATCGTATTCTCAGGCCATGATCATTCCTACGGCAGAACGAAAAAATTGAAGGCCGGCAAAGAAGACCCGAATGGAACGGTTTATGTAGTCGCCGGTACAACAGGTAAAAAACACTATGATGCCGTGGCAGATGAGAAATTTGACTATGTCAATATGGAAAACATTGCTGTTTCCATGCAAGCCAAGGTAGACAAAGATCAAATCACCTTCACCACTATTACTTCTGACGGTGAAACCATTGATCAATTTACGGTCATCAATCCTGATTATCACGAAGAAGAGATTGAATAAGGAGAAATAGAAAGAGTGCCAGGCACCATCGGGTGGTGTCTGGCACTCTTTTCATTATTTCTACAAACTTTGGGCGGTGACAGTCACTGCTCGAACTTTTCCGTCCTGCCCTGCTGCGAAGAGAATGTTTCCTAATGAAGCAGGAGTAGAATAGGTATACCCTGTGGAGAAGTGGTATCGGTCAACGACTGAACCATCTTTTGGATTAAGTCCTGTTACGAGACCGTTAACACCAGTTACATAAACCATGCCATTTGCCAAAACAGGAGATGCGTTAAATATTCGTTGTTGTGTTGTAATTTTCCAGCGCACTACACCGGTTGCAGGTTCAACACCAAATACTTTGCCCCATTCATCGGCAAGAATTAGAAGTGGCTCTGGTTGTGATAGAATTAGCGGGCTTGAGTAAAGGAAGCCACCCTTTAGCCGCCAAACTTCGGCACCAGTCGCGCAATCCAGAGCATAAGCATTTGTTACATCTCCAACCAACACTAACTGGTGCTCATCTGGGCCCAGCGGTAAAACCGCTGCCTTGGATGCCCATGGGCTGTAAAGCAGTGTACGGTAAGGGGCATCTTTAATTGCCAATGGTTTGGTCCAAATGACCTTCCCAGTTGCCACATCCAACGCTCGGACTTTGCCGTCCCCAGCGCCGATAAATGCAAAGCGTCCGTCTGAGGCAGGCTTCCCGGCAGATAATCCTTCAATTTGTGTACTCCAAAGCAGAGAACCTGTTTCAGCATTCACTCCTGCCATCATTCTTCCAACTGGAATAAGGACAATACCAGAAGCTTCTGTTTCAATGTAATGCAGCGTACCGAGAATCGGCTTTGGAAGTTTACATGTCCAAATTAAACTTCCAGATTGCGTATCAAGAGCATACAATGTGTGGTCTGCAGATCCTACAAAAATCCGATCTTGTTTTTTGTTAACGGCTGGTGTACCAATAATCGCGGCTCTGGTTTTATAGCTCCAGTTCGTTTTTCCTTTATCATCCAAGTTTAGAGTGACAATTTCCCCATCCATGGTGGAGGCCACTACCAATGCTGAGGCACCATTTTGCACGACGAGTAATTCGGACTGAATAGGGCTGCGTAGTTCTTGCACCCAGTTTATTCGTGATGTTGAAAGGACCCCCTCAGACTTATAAATGGAAACCTCCTGGAATTCGTCCCAAAATTCTCCTTGTGTGTTCGTTACCCTAACTTGGAGTAAGTAAACGCCTAGAGCCATGTCACTTGTATGAACATTTCCTCGCCATTGAAGTCGAGAACTTTCGGATGGGATTAGGTCCTGCCAGTCCCCTGGATTCTTACCAGCATATGTATTTTCCGGCCAAAACTGATATTGGACGGATTGGACACTTGATTTTGGACTTAGCTCCACATGGAAAGAACCTGTCCCAGACGCATCTTTAGGCCCGGTAAAATGAACCAGTTTCGGTTTCTCAAACTGTGCGGGCTTTACTCCATCAAGCGGTATCTCGACAAGTAGTGTTTTGCTGGATGGGGTAGAACCGGTAATCTCTGCATGATAGATTGCTAGTAATGGAGAACCGTTTGCATCATTCTTTTTTTCCACCCAATGGTAGACAGCACGGTCTTTTGCTGCTGGCAGGGAGATCAATGTCATCCCATTTTGTTTCCATACTTCTTCACGATGAATATGTCCGGTAAAAACGGCCCGAACGTTATAGCGTTCAACAACCTCAAAAAACTTATTTTCATTGATAATATAATAATTATTATTGCCAATTGGATAATGCAAATAAACGACGATTGGTGTATGCACGCCTGTATTTTTTAGGTCTTTTTCCAACCAGTCCAACAGGGAAGCTGTAAAATATCCTGGTTCCTGAAGAAGCTGAGTTGGATCTAGAGCGATAAAATGAATGCCGCCATGATCGAAGGAATATTGAGACTCCCCAAAAAGGTCCTCATACAATTCTCCTGCCCATTCGTCCCAACGTACTTCATGGTTTCCGGGAACGCCATAGACACGATTTTTCAGCTCTGCAGGTAGAATTTTATCGAATTCTTGATATTCTTCCGCAAATCCTGCTTCAACCATATCCCCGACATGTAGAATGAAATTTGCTTTAGTAGTAGAAATTTCATTAAAGATGGTTCGAAGCCGCTCGCTACGTGCAGGATTGTATGGGTCGATGTGGGTATCAGCAATAATCGTAAACGAAAAATCCTGATTATCCGCAAGAACAAAAGAGCCAAATGGAAGCTGGCTCAACATCGCTAGTCCCATCACTCCTCCTGTCTTTTTCAAAAAATCTCTGCGGTCAATTGGATCCGTTTTCCATTTCTTAAATTCCTGTTTCATCTTTTCCTCCTGATTTTTGTGAGTCTCACTTTTAAAAAAAATACTTTCTTGAAGAGTTTTTTACCTGCTTTGTATTACTTTATGGTCGTTTTATCCTCCTGCTTGATCTCATGAGAAACCAACTCAAGTTTTGGTTTCTTTTTGTCCTCTTCCTCTTCGTCGTCAGAAACTAAACCCTTTGTTGCACTTTTGAACTCTTTCAACGTAGAACCGAAAGCTCGTCCGATTTCCGGCAGTTTTTTCGGTCCGAAAATGACCAAAGCAATAACGAGAATTAAAATTAAGCCTGGTACTCCAATATTGGTTAGCATATATTTTTCCCTCCTAAAAAATGGATTGGCTTCAACGCCGGAAAACCGGAAAACGCAGGGGATGAGTTAGCCAAGTACCACTCCTATCATGATATTTTTGTTCACTAAAACTTTAACGGATGAATGTAAAGTGGAAACGTTGGAATTGTTAAAAGTATGTTAATGTGGAAAAAATAAGTCTTTTAGGTCTTATATCACAAAATCTTTGTGGGATTTTTCACTACCAACTAAAGTATGAAAAGTCGTTAATTTAAGAGATGATAAAATCATTAATTGTGCTAGTGTCTTTTTATATCGATACGGATATGAAGAGTTTGACGATACGTTCATGCACTGATATACGATACGTGGACAAAAAGAAAAAGAAAAAGAGAAAGAAAAACAACAACAAGAAGATCTTTACCCGAATAAGAGAAAAATCCAAATCAGTAGAAGAAGTTGTCGTATGTTTTCACACAAGAATAGATGCATTGTTTCAACGTAAGTATATAAGTTGTTAGCATTGATTTCTTTACTTTATGAAAAATGATAAAATGAATAAAACGTTTTGTTTAGGAGAGGGTTGGAATGAATTTATACAGAAATGAGTCAATGTCAATTGATGATTATTTTAAAATTCGTGAGACGTCTGAACATCTTTTAGAGTATATAGACGGTTTCGTCTATATGTCACCATCTCCATCGACAAAACATCAACGAATTTCTAGCAAACTCCATATTAAACTGGGAAATTTCCTCGAAGGAAAGCATTGTGAAGTTTTTCATGCTCCATTTGATATTGAATTAAAAAATGAAATGATGGAAGGCACAAAAATTGTCATACCAGATCTGAGCGTAATTTGTGAAAAAAGCGGTTTTACAGAATCACGCTATATTGGAGTTCCAAATCTTATAGTTGAAATACTTAGCCCATCGAACCAATCGCATGATTTAATAACTAAATTAAATCTTTATATGAATTATGGTGTTAAAGAATACTGGATTATAAATCCAATGCTACATTCAATCACTGTCTATGCTCTTAATGGCGAAAGTATGTATGAACAACATGATATGAAAACATGTAATGGGATCATTAATTCAAATTTCTTGGTTGGATTCAGAATTAATTTAGAAGAGATATTTTAGTAACTATAAAACACTCACAAATGTTGAAATATCAATGTTTGTGAGTGTTTTTGTATGTAAAAATGTATAGAGCAGCCAAACCTTTCAGACCAGTTGTCTGGAGCTTAAAAGAGTGGTCGTAGGTACCAGGCTTTGTTTTGTCACAAACTATTCACAACTAGATGAAATTCACCCTGTCCATTTTCTTCTATTTTCCATATATCATCTATGAAAGAAATTTTAATAGAAGAAAGGTTCGTGATGGAAGATGGCAAAGTATAGGTTGATACATCAAGATTTTTGGAAGAACCCGATTGTTCAGGAAGAGATGAGCCCGGAGGACAAGTTATTCTACGTTTACCTTCTTACGAATCCAAATACAACTCAAATTGGAATCTATAAGATTACCAAAAAACAAATGGCATTTGATTTGGGCTTTTCCATGGAGAGTGTTCAAACAGTGATGGATCGATTCATTCACCATTACAAGGTGATTCGTTACAATCCTGTGACGAGAGAACTCGCGATTAGAAGCTGGGGGAAAGACAACCTGTATAAAGCAGGAAAACCAGTCATGGATTGTATCTTGAGTGAATTAAAGAAAGTCGAGGATACCTCACTGATTCAATATGTGTCAGAGCCCATTGAGAAACAGGAAATTCGTAGTTTGTATCTATCTTTTTGTGAGAAAGTAAGAATCGTTAACGACCAGGAGGAAATCAATCAAGCTGAAGACGATACATATTTAGATTTTGATCTTGAAGAGCTTGACGATGTGATTCCTACTGGGCAAAAAGAAAACCAACAACAAAAAGCTCTTTTTCATGATATAGAGAATAATTCGGCCATGGAGAATCCCTTAAAAAAGAATCAACAAGATGTAACAGAAATTATTGAGTTTTGGGATGGTAATGGATTTGGTTTTACGAACGTCAATGCGAAACAGCAGCTGTTAGCTTGGTTGGATGATTCTAGTTTTTTACAGCCGAAAGAAATGATTTTAAAAGCCATGAATATTGCGTGTGCCAATAACAAGCGAAGGCTGAGCTATGTAGTTGGGATTCTAAAAAACTGGGAAAATGAATCATTGCTGAACATTGAAGAAATTGATTCCTTCCTTGAGAATCAAAAGCCCGTACTAAAGCATAGGCCATCAACCCAAACATTTCCTGCAGGTAGAGCGATTCCAGGTAGATTTGAACTTGACCTAACGGCAGGTGAAGAGTGATGAGTATAGCAGAAAAAGCGTTTTTAGGAAGCTTGATGAAGGCTGAATATTTGCTCAATGCTACCGTAATCCAGCCTGAACAGTTAGAGAGTACACGGCATAAAGAAATCATGCGAAGAATGCTAGATTTAACCCAGGCAGGTAAGAATATTGATTTGATCACGTTTACCACTTTACCCGACCTTGATTCATTAGGTGGAATGTCTTATCTTTCTGAGTTGCTATCGTATGCAGATCTGGAGAAATTTGACGGGATGGAGAAGCTCATTCTTGATTTGTGGAAGGAACGGGAAAAGAGAAATATCTTAAATGTTGCCGCCATGAATGATTGGGAGATTGCTAAGGTTATTTGTGAATTGGATAAAATTAACCAATTGAAGATGGATGATCACACGTCCTTACAGCAAGCGTTATCAGATATCTACGAGGCACCATGGGAGGATCAAATAACGCTGAGAAGCGCAACAACGGGCATTAAAAAGCTCGACGAAGTGACGGGAGGTTTTCAGGACGGAGAAGTAACAATCTTAGCAGCAAGACCATCGATGGGAAAAACCGACGTCATGCTTCATTTTGCAAAAATGTCGGGTTGGGCGGGTTATTTGCCACTCGTATTCTCTCTAGAAATGCCTGAGAAGCTGATAACCTCCCGATTAATTGCTTCGACAGGGAGATTTAACCGTGGAAAAATGCGGGATCCAAAAAGAATGCTGAATGAAAATCAAAAGAATAAATGGTCGGATGTGATTGGAGCTCTCAATGAAACGCATTTGCAAATTTTTGATGGGTCTGGACAAACGATCGCGGAAATGAGAGCGAAAACGAGAAAAATGATGAGTCAATTTCCACACAAGAAACCAATCCTTTTTATCGATTACTTAACACTGATCCATTCTAGTCAATTTTACGGAGGGAATTCTCATTTACAGGTGACGGAAATATCCAAATCTCTTAAAGCAATGGCAAAGGACTTTGATTGCCCCGTTATTTGTTTGGCGCAGCTTAATCGTTCAGTGGAATCAAGAGCTGATAAGCGGCCGATGATGTCTGATATTCGGGAATCGGGCAGTGTGGAACAGGATGCGGATGTCATATTATTCTTGTATCGTGAATCGTATTATGAAAAGGAAACGCAGAATCCTACCCTTGAAATCATTGTTTCGAAAAACCGAAATGGTCCGGTCGGAACCATCCGAGTGAATTACAACGAGCATACAGGAAGAATTGAGGACTATAAGGAATAGAGTCATCCCCTTGTAAATAAAAAATCGATTACCGAGGTGGAACCACATGCTTGTAAAAAATGCTTACCTTGATAGTTTACGTTTTGAAGAATCTGCATTGGCCCATTACATCCATCATTTACTAGCAGAGAAGAAAATTTCATTGGATGACGATATGTCCAAGATAGATTTGGAACAAGCAGATCATCAGAAGGTAAGGGAAATGATTCAAAACAATGTATTAGGTATTCATAAAATTCGCGTCTACTCACTGAAGATGAACCAGAAAAATTTTGTTTTTATCTATGCAGCCTGCCAGCAAGAGGCAATCCAATTCTATACGAAAACATTTCATCAAACCCCATTGAACTGTCATGAATATTCACTAGATTTTCAGTTTACTAGAGGAAAGGAAGTGGTTTCGTTTAGGGATATGAGGAAGGAATTCGAGCGTTTTCCTGCTATAGCGGGGTATTATGACAAGCCATATTGCTAGTTCGTAACTTGAAAGGAAAAGGGGATTATCCATGAGAAAACGAACGGGTAGAATAGCCATGATCGCAGCAGCTACCTGTATAGGATTCTTTTCAATGCCATCACAGAACGATGAATCGGCACAAGAGATCACCCTTCAGGTAACTGAAAATCAAGTTAGTGACGTACCAATTACATTAGTCGATATCATCGATGGCGATACCATTAAAGCGAATGTTAACGGACGAGTAGAAACGGTACGCTATTTGTTGATTGATACACCGGAGTCAAAAAATCCAAAAACATGTGTCCAACTCTATGCAAAGGAAGCGTTCTTACGGAATAGCGAGCTAGTAAAAAGCGGAAAGTTAACATTGGAGTTTGAACAGGGAAACACAAGAGATTCCTACGGGCGACTGTTAGCCTATGTTTTTGTCGATGGAGAATCGATTCAAGGGACACTGCTAAAAGAGGGCTACGCACGTGTGGCTTATATCATGAGTCCACCCTATAAATACCTTGAAACATTTAGGAAGGAGGAAAAACTAGCAAAAAGGGAGAAGATTAACATCTGGAGCAGGTTGCATTATGTGACAAACTGGGGATTTAATGGGTGCTTGCATGAAAAATAAATAATGGGTAGATTTTTAGATTGAATTTATAATAGATAATGAATGTTTTAGCAAGGCAATTTCAGATGTTGATAAAGCAGTATCTTTAAACATACCTTTCCCAATCTTGCCAGGTATAAAGATTAGTGGAAATAAAAAAAGCTCTCTTTTATAGGACTTATCCCTTATAATTAAATATGTTAATAAATTTTGACAAAGGATTATCAAATATGGACTTCATTTATATTAATCAAAATGTTTTAGATAACTTGTTTTACATTTTAGTAAGTATTTTTGTTTTCTTCGTTTTAATTGATAATTTTAAAATGCTTAAAAATTATCAAAAAACCCTTATAACAGCATGCATGAGTTTACCAAGTATTTTATGTATGAAATTTCCTATTTATATTGATGAATATTGTGTACATGACTTAAGGCAAATTCCTTTTTTAATTGGTATACTATATGGCGGATGGCCTGTCGGGGCTGCCTTGTTGATAATTTCGTTGGCTTTTAGATTTTTTATTTATGGATTCAATTCTCTAACTCTTATTGTTTATATCGTGATCTTTATTATAACGGCACTTTTCTCAAAAAAGTTCATCATGTTCAATAGAAAAAATAAGCTTATTTTCTCAGTTCTGTTATCTTTGTGTCTTGGAATACTAACAACTTCTACAGCTGTTACCATATCTGATTCATTTAGGGTAACTGAAGCTTATATGTTTTATTTTATTTTCCTTCCTCCAGTAGTCATGTTTTTCGTTGTATATATGATAGAAATATTAGGTGACGCAATTAGGATAAAGTCAAAAATCGCAAAGCTAGAAAAGATGGAAGTTGTTAGCCAGTTAGCAGCGAGTATTTCCCACGAAGTTAGAAATCCTTTAACAGTTGTAAAGGGGTTTATTGATCTCCTAAAAGCCCCTAACCTTTCTCAAGAAGATAGAGAACAGTACTTTCAACATGTGGTTAGAGAGCTTAAATCTGCAGAGACAATTATTAGTGATTATTTAGCATATGCAAAACCTGCAACCGAAGATATAGGTATTATTTTAATAGATCGTGAAATAAGAAGTATTATTGAAATGACGAAACCATTGGCCAATATGAATTCGGTGAAGATATCAGAAGAGTTAGTGCCTGGAATTACACTCGGAAATATTCAACATTTCAAGCAATGTTTTTTAAACCTGATTAAAAATAGTATAGAGGCTATGCCAAACGGTGGGGAGCTTAGTTTAGTTACACTGGTGAGTAAATTCGATATCATTATCGAGATAAGCGATAACGGTGTTGGAATGAGCAAAGAACAAATAAACCGTTTTGGCGAACCTTATTACAGCACCAAAGAAAAGGGGACTGGATTAGGTTCAATGGTTGTTGTAAAAACAATAGAGACAATGAATGGGAAAATTAAGATAAATAGTGTTTTAAATAAAGGAACAACGATAAGAATAACACTTCCTATTTATACTTCATGAACAAGGTGCTAGGTGCCATCCAGATATTGGATGACTTCTGGCACCTTTATTATCATAACGCTTAACACAAATCAGTTATTAAAGGGTATTACATTGAGCTTGTCTTTTTGCAGGTGAGGGGAAAAATAACAATGTAAAATTAGAAATTAAGGATACAAAGATAAAAATTTCCTCTCAGGCATCTGAAATAGGGAAAATACAAGAAACGCAAACTATAAAGGCGATTACAGGAGAGAGTGATTTAAGTATTTCACAATGGATGCCTTAAAAGTAATAAAAGAAGAAGAGATAAAATTAAGTTTTCGAGGGTCCCATGAGACCAGTCTTAATTGAACCTATTGACAATTCTTCTCATCTTCATCTTATTTCACCAGTGCGTACATAGCTGGTCTTTGGGGTTGAGTTTGGGATTCGGCTGCCTGAAATATATTATTGTTTTCTTTTTTGATTGAGTCAAGATAGTAGGGGGAGCATAATCCTCTAAAATTCCCCGTAAGATATTACCAAGCTTAAGATATGTAAGATACTTTAATGAGGAAATATAATTCGGGATTTCTACAATAAATAGAGAGCTTTTCTTATGATCTGAAATAGGTGGATTTGTTGCTAGGATGGTAAAATTTATCTATTATAATAAAAAATAGATAAAAAAGTGTTGCATTAATTTAATTTCACTATTAAAAATACTCGAAATCTTCAATAGTTTTATTTTGTGAAAAGAAAAAGTCCTTTATAATGGATAAGTCAGGTGGTAACCCGTCCAAATCCACTAATAAAGGACCAATCTCATGGATAAAGCCAGCCCTTGATAAGCAAAATGTCGTCGTCGCACGTATTGGCAACTAGATGGAGAATGGAAGTGAAATTTATGCTTGAAATAATTAAGAATCAATATACAGAATTTCCTTTGGAAGAACAAATAGAATGGTGGAAGGCTATTGTCCATTCAATTAATGATGGAGTCCTAGTCATCGATCATGAGGGTTTTGTAAGACTTATCAACCCTGAGTATACACAAATTACAGGTGTGACCCCTAATATAATTGGAAAAAAGTTGAGAGAATATAGACCAGGTGCACAGCTACCTGAGATATTAATAGATAGAAAGTGCAGGGTGGGAGTTTATCGGAAAACTGATAAACGGGAATATATTGTTGATATGGCGCCAATTATTATAAACGATAAAGTCATAGGGGCTGTATCAGTCTGCAAAAGTCTGACTGAAGTACATAAACTATCCCTAGAGTTGAAGAAAAACGGGGAAAAATTAAATCAACTAAAAAATAAAATAGATTCCCTTTATCAAGCAAAGTACACACTTAACCAAATTATTGGACGAAATGGTGGTCTAAAAGAAGTCGTTTATGTGGCAGAAAGGGTAGCGAATTCGATTTTGCCTATCCTCATAACAGGTGAAAGTGGTACTGGAAAGGAGTTATTTGCTCAAGCTATTCATAATGAAAGCAGCAGGAAAAATCGACCTTTTATCCCTGTCAATTGTGCTGCGATACCATCGGCTCTTTTAGAGAGCGAGCTATTCGGTTATGGGGACGGGGCCTTCACCAATGCTAAAAAGGGCGGTAAAATCGGTCTGTTTGAGATGGCGAATAACGGAACTATTTTTCTCGATGAAATAGGTGATATGTCCTATGATCTTCAGGCAAAACTGTTAAGGGTATTGCAAGAAAGAAAAATTCGTAGAGTGGGAGAAACAAATGAAAGGAACATAGATGTAAGGATTATTGCTGCAACCCATCGTGACTTGCAGCAGTTGGTCAAAAAGACTCACTTCAGAGAAGACTTATTCTACAGACTAAATGTTATCACTCTCCAAATACCGCCTTTACGGGAGCGTAAGGAAGATATATCTGACCTTATCCATTCGATGCTTCGTTCATCCCAAGTGAATCTATCAATCGAAAACTCCCCAAATGAGTATACCATTAGCAGAGAAACCATGAATTTCTTGGAACAGTATGAATGGCCGGGGAATGTACGCGAATTAAAAAATGTTATTGATTATGCATCCTGTATGGCAGAGGGAACGGAGATAAAGATTGAACACCTGCCTGAACGTATTACAAAAAAGCATTTCAACATATATGAATCAAAGGATAGTTCGACTATACAATCATTAAAAGAAGCAATGGAGGAAACAGAAAGAAATTTTATTATTGAAACATTAAAGAGATTTGGTAGCGACATTGAAGAAAAGAAAAAGGCAGCAAAATCATTAGGGATTTCACTCGCTACCTTATACAACAAACTCA
>JAPSKD010000313.1 GCA_031177865.1 Bacillus sp. (in: firmicutes)
GGTTTGCCATCTCAAGGGATGCTTTCATTTTTAGGGTAGCTGTTTGTTTATGGCAATTGAGTAAACAAGTTGTAACGTCTACGTCATCAATATCTTCTGTGGAACTTGCAGGTGTGTGAGTCTCTGGATTACGTAGTCCGTATGTTGGCTGAAATCCTCGATTCTTGGCAAGGTGCCGTTCTGACATCATATGTGAAGCCCCTTGATGAGTAGCCATTTGAATTAAATTGTTATATTCCATTGTTAAAGCACCCATATGTTGGTCCATCATGGTCTGTAATTGAGGGTCTTTGGCATGTGGCCGATACAACCGCAACGTATTTAATCCGTGAATAGCATCATTTAATACCTCATGTAATTCTAATACCTCATGAGCACCCATTGTCATTTCCATTTCTTAAACCTCCAGAAAGTTAGTTAATGTACTATAAGTACAAATTCATGTTTCCCAAAGGAAAAGAAAATATGTGTTTCATAAAACTAAGAAGTGAGGCTTTTACAGAGATTATTCTCTCCCTCAAACAATATAGAGACGCAGTGGATATTTTTTACAAAGGGAGATAAAACATCGAAACGAAAAACTGGAGTATTCACAGTATTACTATCATGCTCTCTTGCCCTCCTTGCATGTTCTGCAAAGCAAGAGACAAGTGGACAAGCTGCAGCAGATACAACAGCTACAGACAGTCCATCAAACGCAAGCAACACAGAAACAGAGCAAACGGAAGTGGATCCAGTTAAGGAATTGAAATCAGTTGAAGCAAGGAAAAGGGAAAATCAGAAATTATGGGAAGCACTTAAGAATGTGGATGCTCCAAAAGTGAATGAGCCTGTACAGGTGTGGGAGGGGTATTACGCAAAACTAGGTTTATCTAGTCGAGCTGCATTACAGTTTACATCATCTTCTGAAATAACTCTTACCTATCATGAGGGAAGGAACGATCTAGGGAACGAAAAGGAGGAGCCATTTGTTGCCTCCTTCGGTATAGCTCCACATAGAACTACTGCTGGGTATGACACAACAATGAGTTTACAAGACGCTCTTGCAATTACTCAAAACCTTCTACCAAAGGGTTATGATTAAAAAGAAGAAACCTTTTCTGTCCTGTATCTAGATCCACCATCCTTACTAACTTATCAGGTGGAATATGTGGCAAATGGATCTGCACCAAAAGGATCAGAGTACCTGTATCTTGTGGTTACTTATACTAACCTTAGAGTAAATTCAGCTTCTATAGGCAGGGAAAAGAGAGGTTATAATCAACCTGAAATGGAAGGTAAGTACACATACATCAAACCGGATCTAGCTAAAGATGAAGCTGCTCTTAGGAACCTCACAGAGATTCAATCCAAGCAGGATATCAAGCCAGAATATATTGTACAGTAGTCCCTGTTATTCTAGAAATATCTCACTTCTTTTTAGTATAATACGTTAAATTTTCAATAGGAGCTATTACGCTCCTATAAAGACAACACTATGAAATTATAACTGCTAAAATGAAAGTAGATGGAGATTATCGGGGATAAAGGACTACCAATAACGCGGATTATGTGAACAAGCAATTCTCTCCAGATCACTTAGCTGGAGGACTTTTTATGGGATTTATAAAGTGTTTTTAACAATCATGCAACTACCAATCATGTACAGTGTGACTTTCTTTTTTATTTGACGTAATTTCTTTAAAATTAAATGTCGTTGTCTAATAAATTAGAAATAGGGTGTTTTTGCCCATCCCCCTGAAAAGGTGGATTAAGGGATTTTCCGAAAAACAAATCCCCGTTAAATAGAGAAAGGGCGCTTCCTTATTCAAGAAAAGCGCCCTTTATGTAATAAGCATTTCAATAATCGGTGTTTCTCTTTAATATCATTTTTAATGAACGGTTCTTTTTTTACTCTGCCACACTGTTTACTTTTTTTAGCCCTTTAATCGTTCCTAAATGCAATCCTTCATGATACATCGTGAAATTCAGAATCTCACCGATGGTTGATAGTGATTTAAATGGTTTTGCAGCTTTTTCATTCAGCTGTCCGGCCAAAGCTTCCTTTAGTTTTGCCGGCTGTTCTTCAAGAAGTTGTTTCAACTCATCGAGTGTCGGCACTTCGCCTTGCCAATCGGCTGGCTTTGTCCCTGGGGCGAACAATTCAAGGGAGCGAGATGGTATATCGATATTTTTCCCGCCAAATTTTGAAACCAAAGCATTTTGAACCGTGTAAATGTGGCCTAGATTCCAACGAATTGTGTTGTGGAACCCTTCTGACCTTTGATCTGCCTGTTCTTCTGATAAATCTTCTATTTCATTCAATGTATTTTGCCTGACTAAGTTGATTTGCTGGAAAATCATTTCTTCGTTCATCTTTGCATCATGCTCCTTCCATTTTCCTTATTTTATCGTTTATACCCACATTCCTCAACAAATCTGTGCTATCTAACATCTATTCAAATACTTTCATTTATCAAGTCAAACGGCCAAAAGACTTGATTTAACCTATGTATTTGCTAATTGGTCGTAGTATAAACTTATACGTAAATCAAAGAAGGAGTTATAACCATGAATATTCAAAAAAATCGAAATCCAACACTAGTTGTCAAATATGCATGGAAAAAGTTTTTAATAGATCTAATCAAATAGAAGTGTTTAAAAAAGAAGAATGAGTAGTATTTTTTGTAAACGCTTCAATATAGAGGAAAGGGATATTGATATGTTAAAAAAATTGAAAAAGAAGAGAAGGAAACAATTGTTAGCGCTTGCATCTGCCTCAGGAATTGCTTTATCAGGAATTAGTATTGATTCTGCTATTGCAGCTGATAGTCCATCACAAAGGGTGACAGAATCATCAAAACAAAATAATCATAAAAATGTGCAGCAGGAAGTAACTCCAAAGCTTGTGGGTGAAACCTCCATTGATGCTGTTGTTGCAGTGATGACACTGAAGGAGAAAGCTTCTCTAGTTGTTGGTGGCAATAAGGAGGAATTAACGTCAGGAAATGGGGAAATAATTGGAACTCAGGCGACTAAAGTTCCAGGTGCCGCAGGTCAAACACAAGCAATTCCGCGTTTAGGAATTCCCTCCATTGTTTTTGCTGACGGGGCAATGGGAGTAAAACTTGACCCAACCCGGCCAAATGATAATCATACGTATTACACTACGAAATTCCCATCTCCTAGCGTTCTTGCTTCAACATGGGATACAGAGCTTGTTAAAGAGGTTGGAGAAGCGGAAGCCAGGGAACTAAAAGCATATGGGATTGATTTATTTTTAGCACCTGGTATGAATAGTCAAAGCTATCTCCTAAATAGGAGAAATTATGAATATTTTTCAGAGGATCCTGTCGTTACTGGTAAAATGGCTGCTGCATTTGTTAAAGGTGTTCAAGGGAATGGCGTTGGAGCAACAATTAAACACTTTGCGGCCTTTAATCAACGCACAAATCTTAATGTGGATGCGATTGTGAGCCAAAGAGCACTAAGAGAAATTTATTTAAAAGGTTTTGAAATGACAGTTAAAGAAGCTAAGCCGTGGGCTGTCATGGATTCGTATAATAAAATAAACGGAACCAATGCAACTGAAAACAAAGAGCTCTTGACAAGTGTATTAAGAAAAGACTTTGGGTTTAGCGGATTTACGATGACAGATTGGGAAACCGGAGAGAGAGATCGAGTCAAACAAATGAACGCTGGCACGAATTTATTAATGCCAGGGACCGCAACCACTGCACAACAAATTATTGATGCCGTGGAAAGTGGTGCACTAGACGAAAAAGTTCTTGATCGTAACATAAAGGAGATTCTTCGTATAGTTGTAAAAACGCCAAGCTTCAAAGGTGAGCAGCCTTCAAACAATCCTGATCTTGATGCAAGTGCAAAAGTAGCACGAAAAGCGGCTGCTAATGCAATGGTACTACTAAAAAATGCATCAAATACATTACCGATCACAAACCATGTAAGCGCATCTATATTTGGTACGCCGCAAATTGAGACACTAACAGGTGGGCGAGGAAGTTCAACAGTCTATACCGAACCAGGAAGGATTATAGGAATTCCAGATGGTTTGAGAAATGCAGGATTTGAATTAAATGAAGGCTTAATTAATGAATACAGAGAATATGTTTTACGATTAAGGTCACAGGAACAATACAAAGGTACACCTGGAGCTTTCGGTACACTCGGACCGAAATTACCTGAAATGGATATTACCGAAGATGCTATCGCCGCAGCTGAGAATACAGATGTAGGTATTATCGTTGTATCACCAGCTTTTGGAGTACCTGCTATAGACCGTGCAAAAGAGGATTTCTACTTATCTGAAACACAACAAGAAATGATTGATAAAGTGTCTGCTGCCTATCACGCCAAAGGCAAAAAGGTTATTGTGATTTTAAATGCAGAAGGACCATTAGAAGTTGAAAGCTGGAAGGATAAAGTAGATGGAATCCTTCTATCCTGGCAGCCAGGTCAGGAGATAGGAAATGCTGTTGCAGATGTGTTAACCGGCAAAGTAAATCCATCTGGAAAGCTGCCGCACACATTTCCAAAGGATTATGAAGATTTACCTTACGCAGATACGTACCCTGGAACGGGCGAGAAATATGTATATAAAGAAGACATTTATGTTGGCTACCGCTACAATACGACCTTCCATGTGAAACCGTCTTATGAGTTTGGTTATGGTCTATCCTATACAACTTTTGATTATAGCAATATTAGAGCAACGAACAACGGAAATTTTAAGGATAAGATTACTGTTCATGCAACGATAAAAAATACAGGAGATGTAGCAGGTAGAGAAGCGGTACAAGTGTATGTATCAGCCCCTGACGGAAAGCTTGAAAAGCCAGAAGTAGAGTTGAAGGCATTTACAAAAACAAAAGAATTAAACCCGGGCGAAAAAGAAAATGTAAAATTTGAGCTTAACGCAAAGGACATTGCATCATTTGATGAAGATTTATCCGCATGGGTTGTTGAAAAAGGCGTTTATAAAGTAAAAGTAGGAGCTTCTTCTACAAATATTAAAGGAACTGCTACATTTAAAGTGGATAAAGATATTATAGTAGAGAGAGTAAACGATGTGTTAGCACCACAAATAGAATTTGATCGTTTATCTAAGTTTAACTAAACACCTATGGCTTTTCGCCACACCACGGGATGAAAATCTAGTTCCTGCATACAATAAGAATTGTGCAACAACACTGGCTAATAGCAAGAGCAGTTCCAGAAATACGTGACTCTTAATGGTGGTTTAACCCTGTTACCTAAACTGTGAAGACTTATTTCGTGCACACAAAACTAAATAAAATCCTTAATCTGTATGACCGTGTTTCCGTTTTTATTGGAATACGGTCTTTTTTTGTTCAATGCAAACTAATGCCTATAGGTATACATTAATTCTGTTGATTTTATTGAATTATGGAGAGGTGGTTATAGGGTAATAATACGCTAAAAAAACAGAAAGCAGTCTCACTTGGGACTGCCAGTTGACATAAAACACGAATGCGGAAGTTACAAGTTTTTATTTATAACAATCGATAACTTATAGTTCGCATGCTTGTTTAATTCTACCAAAAATTGGTCTAATAATTCATTAGATGGAAATCTACATTCAAGAAGATAACAACCATCCCCACTAATTTTATAGTTATTTATGATGTATTTCTCTTGTGTTTTAATAAACGAAAGATATGGCTGATGATGTGTATCTTTTATATAGATATTAATAAAGGCATACATAAAGCAACCTAATTTAACTTGATTCACTTTAATTGAATAACCCTCAATTACTCCGTTA
>JAPSKD010000029.1 GCA_031177865.1 Bacillus sp. (in: firmicutes)
TGTATAGAATTCTCTCCAAGAATTATTATATGCATTTTCTGAATATGGTTCATTATACTTGAAAAGTGCGGACAAAACGGCTTTTATTTTAAATTTTAAAAAGTAACAGATAAGGATGCGTTATTGATCTCAGATAACTTGAGGGAAAAAGATAATGAACAATACAATGCTTCTTTTTACAATAGTAATAAAAAATATCTCTGTTCTTTTAGGTAAGCCCAAAAATCTCTTTTAGATATATTACGGAGAACCTTATCACAAATAGTGTTAAAACAAAAAGGTAAACTTGTCCTGGATAAACCCTTATTATATAGAAGTTTATCAAAATAAGGATACCGTTATTACGGTATCCTCAATAAAATTAATTCATAGAAGAATTTTTAATAAGCTGTGCTAAATAAACCAGCCCTTCTTCTAGTTGATCCATTGAAGCATATGAATAGGAAATACGGAGGTGCCGATCATCATTATTATCATACACATTTCCTGGATTTAATAAAATTCCTTCCCGAAGGGCTGCGTCAAATAGCTTTCTGGTGGAAACGCCTGTTAGTAATGTAAGCCAGATATAAAAGCCGCCTTTTGGGATGCTCCATGTTGCTATTTCAGAAAAATGTTTCTTTAAAATTTGAATAGTGAAATCCCTTCTGAGTTTTAATTCCTCTTTTGTTTCCTTTAAGAAATCCTCATACATACCACTACGAAGCCATTTGTCTACAGCATATTGTGATAAGGAACTTGACCCGTAATCTGTTTGCATTTTTATATCTGCCAAACGTTCTATGACTGGCTCAGGTCCCACAATCCAACCGATTCGTAAACCGGGGCTCAATGTTTTGGACATGCTTCCTATATACAGGACATTTCCTTGTGTGTCATTGGCTTTCAAAGGATTTGGCGGAGGGTTTTCAAACCATAAATCACCATAAACATCATCCTCAATGATAGGGATAGACTCCCTTTGACAAACCTTTATTAATTCGAGCCGCCTTTTTTCAGACATTAATGTGCCGGTTGGATTGTGAAAAGTGGGTATCGTATAGAGTAAAGCTGCATGATGTTGTCGCTTCATACGTCCAATTGATTCACATTTAATTCCTTCTTTGTCAAGGGGGATACCCAATAAGTTCATTCCAGCCGATTGGAATACGTGTACTGAGTTCAAATAGGATGGTGATTCATGAAGTATTGTTGATCCTCTTTTTAATAATCCAATTGATATCAATTGCAATGCTTGGAGTCCTCCAGAAACAATTAAAATTGATTCGGGTGACGCTTTAATTCCTTTTGTTCTTAAATATGCACTTACCGTTTTACGTAAAGATAGACTTCCTTTAGGCTCCATGTATCCAAGAGATAAAGACTGTTCATTATCCATTTGCAGTATTTGTCCCATTTTTTTGTTGGGTAACAAGTCTGGTGAAAGTTCTCCTGTTCCAAGCCTAATCATATTAGGGTCTGCTTCGGCCTTATTAATTTCTTGGATGATCGTTATATTTGGTTTATGAATACCGGATTTTACATAACTGATCCAATCTGGAGGAGTAGTTGAAGCAAGCAGGCTCCATGTATTGTTAATCACCCTGGTACCGCTGCCAACCTTAGATTCAATTAGTCCATCGGCAGTCAGTTCTTCAAGTGCAATTACAATTGTACTGCGATTTACCTGGAATCGTTTTGCTAAATTTCTTTGTGGTGGTATTTTAGTCCCTATTGTCCATTCACCGTTCATTATTTTCTTTTTCATAAAATCAGATATTTGCTGATGTAAAGGAATGGACGAAGTTTTTTGTGGTTTCCACTCTATTTCAGTCATAGACTAGCTCCAATCATTTTTTTCGATTATATCAAAATGGTTGGAAAATATCCCATCCAATTGGTTGGAGACATAATAGTCATCCTTCGCTATTCTAGATAAGAATAGGGGGAATCATAATGGAACCATTATTTCATGGTATGATATTGGCATTTGGATTAATTTTACCTTTAGGAGTTCAAAATGTATTTGTATTTAATCAAGGAGCGACACACAGCAAATTCATCAACGCCTTACCTGCAATTATTACAGCAGGAGTTTGTGATACAATTCTGATTTATTTAGCTGTGGCCGGGGTATCCATTATTGTTTTTAGTTTTGAATGGTTAAAGATTTTGTTATTTTTAGTTGGATTCTTTTTTTTAGCCTATATGGGTTGGATTATGTGGAAAAACACGCCCGAAATAAACGCTAATCAAGAACGAAACCGTTTTTCTGCACGTCGTCAGGTTGCTTTTGCTGCTTCTGTCTCATTACTTAATCCGCATGCTATTATGGACACTATTGGAGTTATTGGAACTAGTTCATTGGCTTATACAGGATATGAGAAATGGGTGTTTACCGTGGCTTGCATAATGATTTCTTGGATCTGGTTCTTTTCCTTAGCGATTTCTGGCAGAAAGATTGGTCAATTTGATAAAAATGGTAGTTTCTTAAAACATATGAATCAAGTTTCCGCACTTATTATATGGGCTATGGCTATTTATATGGGATATCAACTGTATTCATTATTAAGTTAGCTTGAACTTTAGGATGCTTTACCATGAATGCAAAGTGAACCATATCATAAGCAGGTTTTTATTCGTAGTGTCGTAGAACCAATCACCTGAGCAGAGGTAAGGGAAGTATCCCTTACCTCTTTTAGTATCTGAAAAGTAAAGGATAGAAAATAAAAGGAGGCTCTTATGTGTCATAGATTAGGGCCAATTGATGCACTTGCAGCGACGGATGAATTGGATTTGATTCCCTGCTGGAGAATTGATCTTACTAATGCTTTTAGAGAGACTATTCCTAACTTGTCTCAATTTAATTTATTCTAAACTTCCAATTGCCCAAATAAGGATAGAGAAGATGAAGATTTTTCTTTTTAAGGGGGAGCGCAAAAATAAAACCATTAACCAGTGGAATTCAGGATGCTCATATAAGGATAACCTTTCACGCTGTAGTGGATTCCATTCTTCAGTGCTCTGTAATGGATGGATTGATCCATGAGTATGTCATAGTTGTATTGGATCAAACTCTTCCTTCTACAATGAATCAAGGAGGAAGTATCCCTTTTTCAAAATCAACAGCTAACTTATTAGACGTGGCTGCTTTCCAACTTGTGCGGACAGGGAGAGTGGAGTGTTTCTACGATACTTGTGCATCTCCTAGGAAAGGAAATTTTGCCAATCTTAAACGCAGTAACCGGCTAATGGCGATCGATTTGCTGGAAAGATTGGAAATTCCTTTGGTGAGCTTACCAGAACCTTTTACAAATAATCCAGGTTTGACGCAAAGTATGAAAAATACTCTAACCCAGCTAACGTTATTTGG
Source organism: Bacillus sp. (in: firmicutes) (assembly GCA_031177865.1). GTDB lineage: Bacteria > Bacillota > Bacilli > Bacillales > Cytobacillaceae > Neobacillus. Next base: position 3,353 of record JAPSKD010000029.1, read on the forward strand.
CTATTATTCCGAATGGACAGGATATGGATCAACTCGTTTAGATCGACCTGACTGTAGGTGCATAGAGTATTTTCCAATTGGGTGGATTCAAACAAATTATCCAGGACCAGCTTTTGGATACCGAAATATGCGTAGTTTTTATTGATGATCTAAATAGAGGGGGAATTCATCATGTCTAATCCAGATGTTATTGTTATTGGTGCAGGAGGTGGTGGAGCTGTTATTGCAAAAGAGCTTGGGGAAAAGGGTTTAAAGGTTTTGATAATAGAAGCAGGTCCATGGTACGGAAATAAAAAGTGGCCTAATCCGAATTTCCAATCTGGCGCAAAAGAAAGTTTCGATATAAATGACTTAGATATTCATCTCTATAGGCGATTGTTAAACAAGTGTGAAGATAATATGAATAATTTGGTTACAGGCAGGTTTCGATGGGGACCAGCAAATAGAAGTCGTGCACCATGGGTTCGATTAACGACACAAAAGCAACTGATATGGCAAAGTGCCGGTGTAGGAGGGTCTACACAACATTATACAGCTAATTCTCCTCGTGCTTATCCGTCAGCAATTGATCAATTTTGGCCAATCTCCTATCGTGAACTCATTCCTTATTATGAAAAGGTAGAAGACACATTACCGGTTAACTTTGCACCAACAACCGCAAAGGAAGAAATTTTTTATTATGGAGCAAAAAGAGCAGGCTGGCAGCTAAATCCTACCCTTAATGTGACTACTCCATGCATCCGGCCTCAGCCTAACGCAATCTTACCTGTAAATAAAAATCTTACTAATTTACATGTTTCACTTGAGCAATTATCGTGGATGGAAGGATGCACACTCTGTGGCCACTGTATAAATGGATGCCCACATGGACCTTCCGTAGATAAGGTTGCAAAACGGTCAACAGCCGTTAGTTACATACCATTGGCTTTGGGTACTGGGAATGTAACGATTAGACCAAATACCTTCACAACAAAAATAGTAACAGATTCCAGTCATTTGCGAGAGTTACATGCCACCGGAGTCCGGATTAGAGATACATGGACTGGAGAAGAGGAAGAACTAAAGGCGAAAGTTATCGTTCTTGCAGGAGGCAGCATAGAAAGTCCGAGGCTTTGGTTAAATTCAAATCTTCCTCAAAACCCCTGGGTCGGGAGAGGTTTGACCAACCATTACATGGACTGGATTACCGGAATTTTTGATGAAAAGGAACTCATTTCCAGCATAGGCGAACGTGATATAAATCCATTTGTTGGACATACATCTGGTGCACGGCTGGATTTTCCAGGCTTAGGTTCTTTGCAGTCTGTTGGGATGAGCCCAGGTCTAACAGCCTCTCTTTCTTATGGTATTAGTCAATTTGGCTGGAATATATATCAAACGGAACATCTTAAATCGAATTTTCATAATCATATTGTTGGAAATAAATTAAGAAATCTGATGATAAGTTATCGGAGATCGTTAAATATACTAATCATGACAGATGATGAGGTTGATCAAAAAAATGGAGTTAAACTTCATTCTACGATTAGTGATGAACACGGTTCAGTCCCCCTTTTGAGCTATACTCCCACAAAAAAATCCCAAAGAAATAGAAGGGAATTAATTAAAATAGCCAATGATATTTTGTACAAGGCAGGTGCCAAACAAATTATCTCATCTAATTGGCCAGCAGGTATGATGATTCATTTGGAAAGTACGATGAGAATGGGGTTTGTAGTTGATTGTAATTGCGAAGCATATCAGGTAAAGAAATTATTTATCGTTGATAATAGTGTGCATTTTAACAGTTTAGGCGGGATTAACCCAACTCTTACTACACAGGCATTAGCCACACGCACAGCTGAAAAACTGTTTGAGAAATATTATAACTAGTATTTATTCTAGGCGAATGGTCATGATACTACTATAGAAATTAGTATGTCAGGAGGATTTTTCTGATGAAACTATTTGAATTAATTCATGACACATTCGAACCATTTTTAGACGGAGAAAAAAAGCCTTTAAATGTAATGGAAGTAACGAATTTATGGTTTTTCTTATTAGGTACTGAAACGACATTGCGTAATGAGGAATTGGGTTACAATCTCAGCGAAGATGAGGAATTAAAAAGAATTATCCTTGATATGAAAAATAATTTACATATTCCAATAAGGAATGAAATAAGAGATTTTTTAACAAAGGAAGGAGTCCCGCTTCCACAAAGCACTCCAGAAAAACCAGTGGGAGATTTCCAGAATCTGCCAGATGGTGCTAAATTAAACGATGAAGAACTTGCAAATTTAATGTCATATAATTTAGCTTCAGGAGTTACATATGCTGCTAGAGGACTCACTGAATCCATTCGGGCAGATGTTGGACTGTTGTTTTCAAAGATAATAATGAAGAAGACACTTGCAGGATTACAGGTAAAACAATACTTAGAGCAGAATAAATGGCTGCGCATTCCACCCTCTTACAAATCATAATACTTGTAAGAGGCAGACAAATTTCAAAATAAAATCTTTTTAATCTATGGCTATTTCTTTTATGTCGTAAAATAAAGATCACAAACATAATGTTTAACTTGATTATAACAAATGGTACTGCGTTAATTATTTTGCGTTTAAAATCTATGATTTTACTAAAAAAAAGATGTGGTACTAACAATTATGGTCAATGGTGTTCTCAATTGTTCTAGTGGAGAGTACTCATCGTTTACAAACCTCATAAAATGAAGGAAACCGTACCATAAGCAGGTACGTTTTTTCGAAATCCGATTAGTTACATGGAGTCCCCTTTTTGATGTTTCATATCAGTTAGAACAAGATTATACTAATTTGTAATATGTTATATAAAAGGGGGTCATAAAGTGAGGCAGCTTTATATAAAGCAGAAAGTATTCAGTCTTAGTGGCAAATTTACAGTAAAGGATCAGCAGGAGAACGATGTATATTACGTAGAGGGAAGTTTTATGAAAATTCCAAAGACGATCTCCATTATGAATACAGCAAGAGGTGAAATAGCCCTCATTACGAAAAAGGTGTTTAGCTTTTTACCGAAGTTTTTTGTTGAGGTAAATGGTCGAGAGGTGCTGACGATTAAGAAGGAGTTATCCTTCTTTAAAGCCCGATATACGATTGATGCGGCAGGCATTGAAGTACATGGTAATTGGTGGGACATGAATTTTCAGGTATTACAGCATGGCGAAGTTGTTGGGGAAGTGAGCAAGGAATGGTTTACTTGGGGCGACAGCTACAAGGTTCAAATTTTAGAGGAAGAGACGGAAGCTATCATAGTTGCACTCGTTGTTGCAATTGATTGTGTGAAGGCTGACCAGGCAGCTGCTTCCTCTGCAGCGACACCATAACGTAAGGATACAAATAATAAAAGGCTGAAGAAATGAAAAAAAGTCCGGTGAACCGCACAAAAGCAATAACAATAAAAAAGTGCCCAATCCAGATTTTAGAAAGGGAAAAGGCACTTTTTTTGTTATTTCCCTATCTAATAATCCTCCCAATCCTCAGCCGTTTTAGGAGAAACATCATGATAAGTTCTTTTCCATCACAATAAGCATTCAACTCAGGATCAGTACAAAATACAATTTGTCCTCTGGTCAAAAGAGTCCGGTAAGTATTGCATATGATTTGATCGGCTACTGTTTTTGAATTCTGTTTAGCTAGAGTTTTGATGCCATTTAATGATTGATCTGTTTTGGCACGTTTGGATTAACTATATCTTAAGTCGGGACCAATGATGACTAAGCATATTTAAAGAGACAAACATTTTCCAAGGAACTTTTTACACTCTTTCATGCCAAAATTCCTATTCAACTAATTGCCCGAGTCCTTTAAGATCAAAATAGAATAAAATGGAAATTATAATACGGAGCTGATTCTGTTGAAAGTTCTTGAAGCAGATTCCTTGCTTGCAGGAATCCACGAGACCAGCAATCAATTATCTATCCTTAAAGATCAGGTAAATCAAGTCCAGGTGGCTATCCAGGATCTGGTGTCTCTTGAAGATGCGTTCAAAGGCCAGGGAGGCCAGGCCATACGTGCTTTTTATCAGGAATGTCACCAGCCATTTTTGCAATTCCTTGAATCCTGGATTGACGAGTATCGATCCTATTTAAAAAGTTTCATAGGTTCATTGAGTAATCTTGAACCCTCCCCTTCAGGCTTTATCCGCCAGGAATTCTTGGAGCATGAACTTAAACAGGGGTTGAGAAACACTCTTCAGATCACTGCTGAACTGACACAAGAAGCGAATGAAGTCTTGAAGTCGGTAAGCGATATTGTTGTGCTACCGCTGCTGGAGGATGGCCGCTTTATCCAGGCATCAAAGCGAGCTGAGGATTCAAGCCAAGAAACGGTTGAAAAGCTGGAGGGTTTTGACCATCGGGAAACGGCTGCACTGGGCCCTCTCCTGCATGATCTAACCCTAATGAACCAGTACATTCAAAAAATGGCAGGCATGTTCAAAAGCGGTAGCTTATCTCTTTCTCATTACCATCCAAAGGCTCTCACCTGGAAGGATTTCCATAAGGAAATATCGAATCCCAATCTAGAAAGCGAGCAAAGTATTCTTCAATATATGACTAAAGGAGTCATCGAGGGTGCATCCAAAGCTGTAGAAGATACATGGGAAGGACTGAAGTCAACCTATGAGCTGGGACGGACCATCATGGGACCGTTCAGTCCGCTGTTTTTGGGCAATGAATTGTTGTTTAACCGTGACCAGCTTCTTGAAAACCAAAGGAAGCACCAGGAATTTTATTTAGGCATTATAAATGACCCCATAGGAAGAGTGCGCCAGGCTCTGGATATGCCGAAATATATATGGTCCGCTGTCACCACCGCCTGGGAGCGGGATGTTGTAAATGGGGACGCCAAGAGCCGGACAGCCTTTTTCACCTATGGCCTGACTTCCCTTGGAATTAGTATTCTTGGGGATAAGGGGATTGGGAAAGCTGGAACCATTGCCAAGACGGTTGGCCAGGCTGGTAAAGGAGAGAAGGCACTTTCTATTTACGCGCCGGTTCAGACACCAGCAATGGTTGGAGGACTGGCTCAGGGGTCGTTCCCATATAATGTTCTTTATGATCCTTTGACGAAGATCAAGACGGTGACGGAGAAAGTATTTGGAGTTAAGGGTAAAAATCACTCTATTAATATTGACCAAATTGATTATGGAGATTATTTGAAAAAGAACAAAGGTGAACCACCAAGTGATATGTATGATCCTCATGCCCATCATATTGTATTTAAGAAAGGAAATGGGAAAGCTCAACAGGAATTAGTAAAAGAAGGACAGGAAATATTAAAAGAATATGACATTGATCCAATTTTGGGGCTTGAAAACCTGGTATGGGCACCAAATAGAGTCAAGGGTCAACATGGAATTGAAGCACTTAGGAATGTTGTTGATAATATAAAAAGAGTAAGAGATGCTGGCGGAGACAGAGATGATATGGTAGAAATGCTCGAAAAACTCGGTGATATTGCTAGAAGGAGGAAATGAATAAGGAATGGATAGGGTACAATTGGCAAAAGAGATTCGTACTGCGATAAAAAAGAGCGAAATTGAAAAGGTGGTCGAAATATTTACCGCTAATCCTGATTTAATAAATATGGAGACACCTTTTGGAACGTGGCTTCATGTTGCAGCTTCTAGGGGAGAGTTAGCAATTGTTAAAAAACTAATAGAACTTGGAGCAAATGTTAATATGCTTGGAGGAGTATACGGTGGAGGTGCATTAAACGAAGCTGCCTCCGCAGGGCGTATGGATATCGTAAAATATTTAATGTCTTGCGGGGCCAATTTGGACGTAAGTGCACCTGAAAGGAACCCGTTGTTTGGTGCAATAAGTAATGGTCATGTTGATATTGCAAAACTATTAATTGAGAGCGGTATAGATACAGAAGTTAGATATAATGGTGAGTCAATGCGTGAGATGGATGCATTATCTTTCGCAAAGGAATATAAACAAGAAGAAGTAGCTGTTTTGCTAGAAAAACAAAAAGGCCAGAGAGTAACTACTAAAAATAATACAAATCAAGATCATCACCATGCAGAGCTACTAGAGTATATTACTAAATACATAGGGCCTGTTAAAAATACTATAAATGAAATTGTTCCTGGCAGTAGAGTATCAATAAGTGTTCATATAATCCCATCAAAGAATGGTGATTTTGTAACACTTGTAACAACAGGAATGAGTGATGAACCTATGGACTATTCAACTGAAGAAAATACGTTTAAATATGCAGAATTATTATTAAAGTTGCCTTCAAGTTGGATAATCGAGAAGGAGAATAGTAAAGACCAAGAACATTACTGGCCTCTTGAATGGATAAGAAAAGTTGCTCATATTCCCCATGTTTATGACGGATGGATTGACGAAGGAGTTATCCTTCCAAATGGAGAGCCCCCTCAGCCATTTGCATCCAATACAAGGTTATCAAGCATAATGATAAGTAAGCCACAGGAAATGGAGCTAGAAAATATTCATACCTATAAGGGGAACATTCAGTTTTATACATTGGTTCCTATTTATGAAGAAGAAAGAATTCTTGCACTGGAAAAAGGACAGGAGTATTTAATTAAAAAATTTAGAGATAAAGGTGTTACAGATGTATTAGATATAAATCGTTTAAATATTGGGAAAGAGTAATAGTTCTTAACATAGAGGATGTTTATGCATAAAAAAAATGTTATTAAATTTCTTGAACAGTTACTTTATAATACAGATAAAGATTATATATTAAGCCAGTTAAAGAATACAGACAATTCTTTGTTACTCCATTATTTTGCCGCAAATTATAATTGGAATAGCGGGTTTGATGTACCAACAGTTATCTTAGACAATGAAGCTTGTGATTTAGGGACGGGATTACTAATGTTTCATTATGCAGATGGCTATGGTTTGTTAGAGGGTTCAGATGAAATTTCAAGTTCTTCTTTAGAGGAATGGCAATATTTTTTGATTAAGATTTATAATAGACTACTAAATTTAGACTGCAAATCACAAGACATCTCCTTTGACCCTGAATTAACAAAAATTCTTAATCCAGACCTTCCAGATATTCTTATTAGTAAGTTTCCAGGCGAAGTGATTGATATACCTAAGATATGATTACATTAAAACCTTGATTGGCAAAGTGTCTTTCAAGGTTTATTTTGTGTGGGCTACCAATGACGAATATACTGTGATTAATAATCATAAAGACTAGGTAACGCTAGGCATCAAAGCGAGCCAAGGATTCAAGCCGCGAAACCGTTGAGAAACTGTATGACTTCGACCATCGGGAAACAGCTGCACTGGACAGTGCCGTATAATGTTATTTTTGATCCGTTAACGAAGATTAAGATGTGAATTAATCCCAACAGATTTGCATGGAAATATACCTCATATTGGTTCAGCGTTGATTTAAGAGGATGAAAATAAAAATGAATCAAAAATTAAAGAGCGCACTAAATAAGATAATAGATCCGGAAATAGCAGTTCCCCAAAAAGAAGATGCATATAAATCTATTCATATGATTGAACGTTTCTATCGTGTAGATTTACCATCGGATTATAAAGAGTTTTTACTTGAATATGGAGGAAGTTTTATAAAAGATAATATAATGTATAAGCCAATTGAAATTACACCCGTCACTCACAAGGATGGTTTTGATTCCATTGGTGGTCTTTATGGTCTTACAGATGATGCCTATAATATAGAATCGGTTATTCATACCTATAAGGATGTTTTAGGGAAAGAATTGATGCCTTTTGCAGATGCAGATGGGGGAGATTTATTATGTATAGGGATCAAAGGTCGATATTGAGGTAAAATTTACTATTGGTATCACGAAGGAGAAGCTTCTAAAGGATATGGAAAAGAATATGTTTATCTCATAGCAAATTCTCTTGAAGAATTTATTCTAAAGTTTACACCTCATCAAAGAGAGCAAAATGTAAACTTAGATGATATCGAACTATTTTTAGATGAAGATTTACTAAAAGACTAAATTACTAATACATTTAATTAGAATTTTATAACAGTGAGATTATAATTTTAATATAAAGGATCTGCAACAATTTTTAAATAGAGAAACAGGAGTGGTTTAATTGAATTCAATGCTGCAAATGGGGGGAAATACAGTGTTAAGTTCCCCAAATGGTTATGTCACTGTTAGCTACGATATGTCTCATTTGATCGATATTTCCTTAACTGCTTTCCTTTTAACGGATTCAGATAAGGTACAAGGAGACAGCGGGATTATTTTTTATAACCAGCCAAAGAGCCCTTCTGGTGCAGCGGCTCTATTGCCGGCTGAAAATAAAGGGAATAGGAAAGTACATACTATTCAATTTGATATGAGTAAAGTCCCTGCAGGCATTCATAAAATAGCGATTACTCTGACAGAGGATAACCACATGGGGTTATCGAATGTAAGGAATTTAAAAGCAGAAATATGTACGGGTCATACGACCATCGAGTTAACACCATCGAGTTTTACAAAGGAAAATGGGATTGTGGTTTTAGAATTATATGTAAGGAATGGTCAGATAAAGGCAAAATCAATCTGGCGCGGATTTGAATCCGGGCTTGAAGGGTTATGTAAAAATTACGGTGTGGAAGTTGATTCCACTGAGGAAAATAAGCCTGCTGAAAATAAGACCGTTCAGTCTCTTCCTGTTGCTGCCGAAAACAAAAATTTCCAAAACGCGATCACTCTTGAAAAGGTGAAGGGCACAATCAGTCTCGACAAAGGTCAAAAGCCGGTGATCATTGAAAAAACACCAACGATTACAGCCACGGTATCTTGGAAAACTGGAACAGATTATGATATCTATGCTCTGGTTTATACAAAGGATGGCAGGCAGATCGATGTCGCAATGTTTGGTGCAAGCGGCACACCTCCACTTAGAAGTTTTGCAAACGGAGCAGTTGAACATATGGGGGATGTTAGAAGAGATTACAGTTCAACGAAGACAGAAGTAATTAAATTGAGGCTGAATAATGATATCCTGGCAGTCGTGCCTGTCGTTTATTCTGCCCAGTCTAATGGAACGGGTTCTTTCTACAGATACAAAGTGTCCATGAGTATAGATAATCATAACGGCACCTCCGTTACGATATCAGCCAAAAATGCCAACAATGATGACCGCATTTATACCTGCGTGCCCGGAATCCTTCATAATACGCCAGATGGAGTAATCATAAGTCCATTGGAGCTGTACAGTTTACCAGATTCTGAGTATAGACCTAAACTCAGAATGGGGCCTTCCAATATGGTAGAGGTTGTAATGGATGCAGGGCCTAGAAATGATTACAAATAAGAGAAGAAATATGACAAACAGAAATACTTAAACCCGGATTAAAATATATATAATAGGGAGGATAATTAATTATGGAAAATATATTAATTATGAATGCTTTTTTATCAGTATAATAATCATTTTTTTACTTTATAAGAATAAAAGCAAACATATTAATATATCCATTATGGTTGCATTACTTATCCTCCTTTCCGGTAAATTTTCTGTAACAGCATATATTATAAAATCTAACTATTCAATAATGTTATGCACTCTGTACTTTACGAAAAAGTAACAGCACCCCTAATACGATGAAGAGGTGCTGTTTGTGATTGCCTGCATGTATTTGTCTGTATCATTGTTATATTGTCCTTAGAGTTGAATTATTTCTAACCCTAATACTTCCCTTTAACAACAAAAAACGACCCCCGAATAACCCCCGCCAGCTTAGACTTCCGCCTGGCAAACTTAAACTTCCCTTCTAGCTCCTTTGGTACTTCCATCCCCTCAGAAAGCTTAAAACCTACAGCACGTTTCTTAGGATCATCAACCGTATACATGACGTTGACACTAAGGCCATCCTCATAAAAGACGTAGGTCCATTTGATATTTTCGACTTGAAATTGCGACGTTTCTAAGGGTTTGGCTGCAAACTCTATATCACGTTCTTTTTTCAAGATATGGTTTACATAATCAAGGGTTTCCTGGCTTTCGCTGGCTGGTACAACAGTAAATTCATGCTTATATTTAGTCATGAAATAACGGGCTTCATTCGCACGCAAACCAGCAAGGGCTTCCGCTATTGGTGAAGACTCTAAACCAGCAGCAGAAATATTTTTAAAATCAACCATATAGGACATTGCTATCCCGCCTTTATTTCTTATTTCCTAACAACAGGAATCCACATTTCACCAAAGACTAGCCCGTTTCGCTGGCCCATCTCAACCGCTGCATTGGGCCCGCCAACATAGGCAACATTTGTTGCCTCCGGCAAGACTTGACCAAAGGCCATACCAGTAAGCATATTGCTCAACATTTCAGCTGTCTCGGCTTCCCCTTTAACAATGAGGTATTCCCCTTTAGGGAATTGGATCAGTCTGGATGCTTCTGGCAGCGACTCCTCTGTCATGACGCCGGCATAATGCATCATCTTGTTATTTACCGCTTCATTAACGGTAAAAATGTAATCATTTGTGGAAATGGCTTTTAATTTATCAAGCCTTCCATCCTGTTTAACTGCCTGCCAAAAGTCCGCCTTTTCCTTATTGATGCCGGCGTAGTCTGTGTAATCGCTCTTCAGTTCAGTTCCAATCCCTAATACCGTAAAGCCTTCTTTTTCTTCAAGAGTATAATCTGCCATAATCAAAACCTTCCTTCTCTAAAAATTGATCAAATGATTTATCTTTTCACTTGATGAGTTTATAATAACTTTAAATCATGTCAAAAAATGATACTGTTTAGGGGGTTCCTATGAAAAAAGTTGAACGGATCAATGTGATGATGCGGTATATCAATAACCGCGCCCACTTTACTATTTCTGAAATCATGCGGGAATTTAACATCTCCCGTTCAACAGCTATTAGAGATATTCGGGAAATTGAAGCTATGGGAATGCCGCTTGTCGCTGAAGTTGGCAGAGATGGGGGTTATTTTGTCATGAACAACTCTGTCCTGCCCACTGTTCGCTTTACCGATAATGAGATTAAAGCTTTGTTTATTGCCTTTATGGCTACAAGAAACCTTCAGCTCCCCTATCTAAAGAGCCGTCAGTCTTTAGCTGAAAAATTAATCGGCCTCATCTCAGAAGCCCAGCAGGAAGACATTGTTCTTTTAAATCAAATCTTGCTGTTTGAAGGGACCAACCCCAATAATCCCGACCTGCTTGAACTATCGGACCTCCCCCATCCGATGCTGGAGAAACTCATCCAAACCCTTCTTTTGGATAGCTATTTATTGATTACCATCAACGAAGAGAAGGAAAACAGATCTTATCCCATTTATCTCTTGCACCTTTATCGTGAAAAAAGCATATGGCTGATTGAAGGCTTTGACTTAAAGGAAGAAAAGAAACAAATTTTCCCCGTGGACAATCTCACCAGCGTCGAACCATATCCAGTGAACAAAAGAGTAAGCAGAAAAAACATATTAGAAAAAATAAGCAAGCAGGAGGAAGTAATCAATCTTGTCCTTGAACTCGGCCCACAGGCCATTGCCCAGTTCAAAAAATACCATCCTTTAAAAGTATCCATTTCTTATACAAATCCTTACCAAACGACAGCCGTTCTAAAGACATTTATCAATGTCAATAATTCAGAAGAGCTGACCGAAATGACCAATTGGCTGCTTTTCCTTGGAGGGGATATCAAGGTCAGGGAGATGCCGGAAGAAATCTTAGAAGGTTTACAAGAGAGATTAGGCTTATTCTGCCCATAAGCAGAGCTAGTTAAAACCTGGCACTTGCCAGGTTCGCAGAACCCCAAATAAATTTTTAATACATACAGGCCAGATGCTCCTCAAGGCGCTCCATTGTCTGTTCGGCACCTGGGGCAGCATATGTTTTCACCTTTTCAAATACAGCGGCAGTTTCTTCAAAAATTGTGGTATAAGTGAGTTTCGTTTTGCCATCCAGATCCTCAAAGGCTGCTGTGGCGAGAAAATGGGGAAATACATCATGTTTGAAGACGATTCGCTTGAGTTTAACGACCTCAACAAAGACGTTGGTATTGGGAAAATCAACGCCATCAGGATCGTGCATGATAAACTGCCATGTACCGCCAGGTTTCATATCGAATGTTTGAAAAGTTAACGTAAAACCTTGAGGTCCCCACCACTTTGACAGATGATCTTCTTTCGTCCAAGAATCAAACACAAGTTCAACAGGCGCATCAAATACGCGGGTGACTGTAATTTCACGTTCCCCTATTTGTGTTTTCATTTTGTTTGTTGAGTTGTTTTGGTTCAAGTCGATCCCCTCCACCCACTATATTATTACATTTGCTAATAGTGTCCTGCATAATTTTTTCAATGCCATTGATTTGCGTGTTGCAGAAGAACAGAAGTCGTTTGTGGCACTGAATGTGTTTGTTTAGCGAGTTATCATGATGATATGTTAGTGGGCTTTACGATGTATTGTATGGATTACGATGAAAAGGAATATTGGATTTACCGCTTATTATTGGTGTAATACATCAGTTAAAAGGGTATGGAAAAGCGGCCATGGTAAAGCTGATTGAGCGGATTGGAGCATAAGGCGATCTATTTAAGCTTTGAGCCTGAAAAAAATCAGGCGAAGGAATTGTATGAAAAACTCGGCTTTGAAGCTGATGGCCGGGTGATCGAAGGGGAATTTGTATATAAACTAACATATTAATAGAACGATCGACAGCTGGAATTTCAGGAAAATTGATATGATAATGACAAAGAGCTCCCATGAGGAAGCTCTGTTTCAAGATAAATTATTGCAGGATTTATTTCAATGGAGGCGGTCCAATTTGAAACGGATATTTAAAAAGAATAAGGCATTGATTGTACTTTTCATTATGATTATTTTGCTCATTGCCGTTATGCTCGATATTAAGTATGAAGGGCTGTTCTTTCAACTATTGCCAGCATCAATTCAATCGAAGCTAGCTGATATATTTTAAGTAGATGGAGGATAGATGAATTAATGTGTTCCTTTAATCTCAAAAGTTTTATGATAAAGTTCAGTAGTGTTGACAAATTGTCAACGCTATTTGTATATTGGTAGAAGCTTGATTCAGTTGGAAAGGAAAATGAGTATGGAAGAAAAAAGCAATGAAATAGGCCAGCTGCTGAAGAACATGCTGAAGGAACGGTCTTTATCCATGAGGAAATTCAGCCAGATGACTGAAATCGATACGGCGATCATCTCAAAAATTATCAATGGTAAACGAAAAGCTACCCCTGAGCACTTGGAGCGGTTTGCGGAAAATCTTGAAGTTTCGATCTCCCGATTATATGAGGCAGCAGGGTATTTGGTTGATCCTAAGCAGACGGAGTTGAATGAGTCGATTAGCGAGATTCAAGTAATCCTTGAATCCACTCAATTAGTAGATAAAGAGTTTCGGCTGGAAGATGTGAAGCGGGAATTAGATAAATACGAACAACTCTCGCAAACTGAGGAAGGGGCGGAAATCATCAGGAACAAGTTTGAGGGGAAGGTAGAAAAAGTCGGAAGCATCGGTCCCTTTATTCTTTATTTAAAGGAAATATACGAGAAGTTTTCCCTTAAAAGGGGGACGAAGTTGGAGCTTGCCCTGATGGGCGGTGCCCTCCTCTACTTTATCGCGGCCGTTGACTGTATTCCGGATTATGTCTTTCCGGTCGGTTATATAGATGATGCGCTGGTGATCAATTGGGTCATGAATGGACTGGGGCTGAAAAAATAAATGTAAACGGGGCAAATAAAAAAGAATGGAGAAAAAATGAACAGACAAAAACGCTATAAAAGAAAAAGCAGAGTTCTTAAAGTTGCTGGAGCATTGTTGGCAGTGTGTGTGGCTGCAATCGGATATTTTGTCTATCAATACCAGGCGGGTGTGAGTACGGCAGAATCTGCGGAGCAGCAGGAATATGAATTCAATGGGGAGAAAAGTCTCGATAACAAGGTCAATGTACTGCTGCTGGGAGTTGATGCCCGGCCGGATGAGGGAAAATCCCGAACTGACTCCATTATGGTTGCACAATATGATCCGAAGGAGGGATCGGCTAAGATCATCTCCATCATGCGGGACATTTACACGGAAATACCCGGATATAAGAACTACAAAATCAATACAGCCTTCTATCTGGGCGGACCGGAATTGCTGCGTGAAACCTTGAAAGACGATTTTGCCTTGGATATAGAATATTATGCCTTGATCGATTTTACAGGCTTTGAAAAAATGGTGGATGCTCTTGTCCCTGATGGCATTGAAATCGATGTTGAGAAAAAGATGTCAGCCAACATCGGGGTTTCTCTGGAGCCTGGATTGCAAAGGCTTAATGGAAAGGAACTATTGGGGTATGCCCGCTTCCGGAAGGATGCAGAGGCCGATTTTGGGCGGGTAAGGCGCCAGCAGCAGGTCATTAATGCGTTAAAGGACGAGCTTCTGAGTGCAAATGGTGTGGTAAAGCTGCCAAAGCTGCTTGGAACTGCCCAGCCATATATACAGACAAATCTTCAAGCCGCAGAACTTCTCGCCATTATGAAGAGTGTTGCTCTGCACCGGCCCGAAACGATTGAAACAATGACCGTCCCAATCCAGAATTCTTATACAGATGTTAGGTATGAGGGAGTGGGGCTGGCGCTGGATATTGATTTTGAGAAAAATAAAGAGGCGATTCAATCCTTTTTAGAAGGCGCGAATCAGGAACCAGATCCCCTATCAGTAAGTGAAGAAAATGGATAACGGCTGGTCTTAACAGGAGAATTTCAACATGGGATATACATTTTTGAAACGACTCGATAAATCGGTCTTGTCCATTATTTGTACATTTAGCATCCTGAGCATCCTTTTTATTTACAGCAGCCAGGGGACTGGCCAATACGGAGAACAGAACTTTGCGCTTAAGCAGGGGGTCAGCTATATGATCGGGTTCAGTCTGCTGATGGCTGTTGCTTATCTTGATGCAGACCAGATTGAAAGAATTGCCTGGCCTTTCTTTCTTGTTTGTTTTGCGTCCATCGTTCTTTTGCCGCTTATGCCACCAGCAGTGGCACCGTCTATTTTAGGGGCGAAAAGGTGGTATAGCCTCCCTTTGCTTGGCTCAATACAGCCATCGGAGTTTTTTAAAATTGCTTTGCTTTTGTTAATCTCCAGGTTAGCTCATCAGCATAATTTAGTATATCAAGAGAGAACGGTCTGGACTGATTTTCTGCTGATTGGCGAAGTTATTTTGGCCACGGTAATCCCATCCTTATTTGTCTACCAGCAGCCTGATACCGGCATGGTCGTTCTATATTTGGCCGGCAGCGCCACCGTTCTCTTTCTGTCTGGCATCCAAAAGAAGATTCTTGCTGCCGCGGCTATTATCCCGGCAGCAGGCGCAGCCATCCTATTGTATGTCTACTTTCAGTATCCATCGGTTTTCTATGATCAGCTGATTCCATTATTAAAACCCCACCAGCAGGAGCGGATACTGGGCTGGCTTTCACCAAATGAGTATGCAGATCAAGCGTATCAGACGAATAAAGCCATGCTGGCGGTCGGAAGCGGGGAATTAAAGGGAAATGGATTTGGCAACGGCACTGTCTATATTCCTGAAAAGCATACAGATTTCATCTTTGCCACCATTGCGGAAGAAGGCGGGTTTATAGCTGCTGCTGCTGTTCTCAGTTTATTCTTCGTCCTATTGTACCGGATGGCTGTAATAGGCGATCACGCGGAATCGCCCTTTGGTTTATATCTTTGCTCCGGCGCGATGGCGATGTATGCCCTGCAAATCTTCCAAAACATCGGAATGACGATCGGGGTCATGCCAGTCAAGGGGATTTCACTGCCCTTATTGTCATATGGGGGAAGCTCATTGCTGTCCAATATGATATTCATGGGTATCATATTATCGATACGAAAGCCGTACCGGAAATATATGTTCGAGGCAAAATAGCCGGCAAGCTTCTTAGGAGCTTGCCGTTTTTTACTTGGATAACACGAAAAAAGAGCATTCCCGAAAAGGGCATGCTCCGCTAACCTGCCAAACTCCCTGCACTATTTTCTTTCTCATGCACAAGTTTCCTGTATATAACCGCCAGGGCCAATGCTGGTACCGTGCAAACCACCATCCCGATAAACGCGTATCTTGGTTCCATTTCATATAAATACCCGCCAAAAATGGTGAAGAGGGCTGTACTCCAGCTAAGAGCGAGTGCAGAGTATACCCCTTGTGTAATCGGGACCTGTTCATGGGGAACGTATTTGATTAAGTATTTCATAAAAGCGTAGTGTGCCATAGCAAATGAAAAGGCATGCAGTGTTTGGGCAATCGTAAACATAATCACATGCGGAAAGGCAAATACGAGTATCCAGCGTGCGGTTGAGCCCAATGCTGCCAATGCCAGTAACGAGCCGATTGAAAATTTGCGGAAAGTCCGGTCGGCAATGAAAAAGAATAGGATTTCTGCAATCACGGCAATGTTAATGATCAGGCCTATTAAATATTTGGGAGCCTGAATTTCCTGCAAATAAATATAGCCATAGTTGTAATAAGAAGCATGTGCTGCCTGCAGTAAAATGACTATGAGGAGCACCAGGCCGAAGTGCTGGATGCTGAATAATTTCTTTATGGCGCCTTTTGTCTGGACACTTTTTGGTTTTTCCGATAAAACGTCCGGCGTATTCATAAAGCCGAGGCACAGGAATACGATCATGCCGAGCAGCAGAGCCCAGAATATGGCATCATCCCCAAATGCCCCTGTGAAGAAAGTCAGGATCATGCCGGATACAACGAATCCAATTGACCCCCAGGAGCGGCTCTTTCCGTAATCTCTTAATTGCTTACTCTGTACAAGAATGCCTGCAGCACTATCCAATGCTGGCATCAGAGCAGGGTAAAAGAAATGTAAAAACAGCGTTACTACCAGCAGACTTGTAAAAGAATTGGCTGGTATATAGCAGAGAATGGCAATCAGTGTGCCGATTCCCATCCCGTTAAGCAGGGTTTTACTGCTGAGTTTTCCTGATAAATAGGGAAAGGCAAAGAGTGTGGAAAGGCCCCGTACAGCCAAACCCAGACTCATGATCAAACTCGCCTGTGAAACCGTCATTTCTTTTATATGGATCAGCCACCCTGTCCAATAGGGCAGAAAAACACCCCAGGTCATAAAGAAACTGAAAAACTGTCTGCCCATCCAGCTCTGTGTATTCATTAAATATCCCTCCGATATTTGCATGATATCAGGAAGATTCGTACAATAATATGAGATATCTCATATTTCGGGGTGGAAAATGGAAATTTATAAACAAGAAAAAAGGCAGCATTACCTTGAGCAGCACTCCATTTCGCATTTATTTTCTTTTCCGATTGAGGAGTTTATAGAAGTACGAGAATATAAGCGGGATGAATGGATTATTCGTGAAGGCATGAGGCCGGATTATTTGTATTATGTCATCGAGGGAAAAGCCAAAATTTACGTTACATATCAAAACGGCAAGGTTTCCTTGATCAATTTCATCAATGCCCATGATTATATCGGGGAAATGGAGTTACTGCATGAAGTGTACTATACAAAGGGGATTCAAGCCTCCACGAAGACAATCTGTTTTGCGATTCCTTTGCATCAATGCCGCAAAAGGCTCCTTGAAGATACGACCTTTCTCCGTGAGCTCACCAAGTTTTTAAGTATGAAAGCAACGAAAATGGCTGAAAAGTACTCCCAGAGCCTTTCCTTTCCGCTTGAAAACCGTCTGGCGGACTTTATCCTGCAAACCGCTGATGGGGAGGTCTATAAGGAAAAACATGTGTCCGTCTGTGATTTTTTAGGGGTGTCGTATCGCCATTTACTGCATGTTCTTGTGCAGTTTTGCGATAAAGGCTATTTACAGAAGGAGGGGCGCATTTATCGCATTCAGCAGACAGATGAACTGCACCGGCTTGCTGATGTGCTAAAGAATGATTCATTTTAAAAGGAAAAAACCGAACCTGGCGAAACTTCGGACAGAAGAGGCGGAAAACCGGGAGAAAGAGTCCATTCCAGTGCTCGTTCGGACACAGGAAGCAGAAAGCCATTCTGAACCTTTTCCCCTTCACGGATATGCTCCGGGCGTACGAGTTTATCATCAAACGCTTCATTTTAGGCAAAGATGGGCATGCTTTTCCCCGGTATTTTTGTATCGAGGAATTGTTTCTCCTGGATTTTCCAATAGGCAGGATAAAGCTTGCTCCGTTGCCGGCTGTGGCCAGGCAGAAGGCTATATCCGTGAATCCGGCACAACCCCGTTTCTCAGCAGGAAGACCCGTATTTACCCAGTCCTCATTCTAGAGGAGCAACAGCCTGTTTGGCATTTTGAAGTTGCGCTAGCCCCCGCTATACTAAAGCTTGCCTGGAGTTGGCACTCCTTTATTTTAAAAAAACCTTTGAGGAAAGACTTGCGCAAAAACAAAAGCACTGATATATTTTAAATGTGAATAATTTCACAAATAATTATATCAATATTTATTGTGAGTTTATGTGAATTAGTTCACATAAATGTAATTACCTAAATTGGATGGAACGAATAGGGATTTTTTTTTACGAAAACATGTGAATAATTTCACAAATAATTATTGGAGGAACTCGTTATGAATTTAACATTAGGAAACAAAATTGTATTAGCAGGAAATGGCGCTGTTGGATCCAGCTATGCTTATGCCTTATTAAATCAGGGCTTATGTGATGAGTTAATCATTATTGATGTAAATGAGGAGAAAGCAAAAGGAGATGTCATGGATTTAAACCATGGCATTGCCTATGCACCAACGGCTATGACGATTAGATATGGTTCTTATGAGGATTGTAAGGATGCCGCTCTTGTGGTGATCTGTGCAGGGGCAGCACAAAGACCGGGAGAAACACGGCTGGATCTCGTGAATAAAAACGTTAAAATCTTTAAATCCATTGTAGAGAGCATTATGGATTCTGGATTTAATGGGATATTCTTAGTTGCAGCAAATCCAGTCGATATCTTATCTTATGCAACCTGGAAATTCTCCGGCTTGCCTAAAGAAAGAGTCATTGGGTCTGGAACCAACCTGGATTCTGCCAGATTCCGTTATTTATTAGGGAAAGAATTTGATACGGCAGCCATAAGTGTCCATGGATATATTATCGGTGAACATGGAGACTCCCAATTCCCGGTATGGAGCTTCGCCAATATTGCCGGAACCCCTGTAGCCGAGAGATTAACAGAGGAAAGAAAAGAAGAAATTGCTGTCCAGGTCCGGGATGCTGCATATGAAATTATTAACGCAAAAGGTGCAACCTACTATGGAATTGCGATGGGTCTAGTCAGAATAACAAAAGCCATCCTGCGAAATGAGAATGTGGTATTGCCGGTTGGAGCATTGTTAGAAGGAGAATATGGCCATCGTGATGTCTTTGTTGGGATTCCGTCTCTAATCACAAGAAACGGTGTGAAGAATATTGTTGAACTGTCATTAACCGAGGATGAAAAAAGGAAGCTTACTAAATCTGTTCAAACCTTAAAAGACATCCAAATTTCAGCATTATGACGAGTTGACATCTTAGTTTCAAAGGGGCAGATCATATGTTAGTGGAAACGTTCAATCCTTTTCATAACCTGGCTATTTCCTCCCTGGTGGCAGCCATACCGATCCTGTTATTTCTGATTTGCTTGACGGTGTTAAAAATGAAGGGTATTCATGCGGCGCTAGTAAACTTAGCTATCACTTTTTTCATCGCCCTTATCATCTTTGAATTGCCATTCGGAGAAGCGGCTGGAAGTGTTATTCAAGGTGCTACATCAGGAATTTGGCCAATTGGCTGGATTATTGTCATGGCTGTGTGGCTATATAAAATTTCGGTGGCATCAGGCAAGTTTGATATTTTGCGAGGAAGCATCGCAGGGATTTCCCAGGACCAGCGCATTCAATTTCTGCTGATCGGATTTAGTTTTAATGCCTTTCTCGAAGGGGCAGCTGGGTTTGGTGTACCGATTGCTATTTGTGCCGTACTGTTAGTGTCACTGGGCTTCAAGCCATTGCAGGCAGCGATGCTCTGTCTCATAGCAAACGGTGCTTCAGGTGCCTTTGGTGCGATTGGAATACCGGTCGGCATTGTCGATACGTTTGGAATTCCATGGGTTACTTCCATGGATGTCTCAATCATGACAGCTCTGACACTGCCGATTATTAACTTTACCATTCCCTTTTTATTAATATGGCTCATTGACGGGTTTAAAGGAATTAAGGAAATATTCCCGGCTATCCTGATCACAGCTGGGGTTTATACCGTTACACAGGCAATCATTACGATATTTATAGGCCCGGAGCTTGCTGATATTATTCCTTCCTTATTAGCAATGGGTGTATTAGCGTTATTTCTGAAAAAGTGGAAACCAAAGAATATCTTTTTGCTCAATGGGAAAGAGTGTCAATTTGAAGAGCATTCATTAGGTGAAATTGTTAAAGCATGGTCACCATTTTATCTATTGACCCTATTTATTTTAATATGGAGCTTCCCTCCATTTAAAGGGCTTTTCGCTGAGGGTGGCTTGCTCGAATTCACAGTCATCAATTTCGGTATACCCGGATCTTCTCTTAGTGTCAGCATCAGTTTAATAGGTGCTACAGGAACAGCGATCTTAATGGCCGGCCTAACGACAATAGCAACCACTAAAGGCATCAGAATGGGTGAAGGATTCAAGCTTCTCAAAAAGACTGTTTCAGAGTTCTGGATTCCGATTATCATGATTTGTGCCATTATCGGAATTTCAAAGCTCATGACATACGGTGGAATGACTGTCACTCTGGGGGAGGCAGTTGCGACAACCGGAAAACTATTTCCGCTGATGTCACCGCTCTTAGGCTGGATTGGGGTGTTCATGACAGGATCTGTCGTGAACAATAACACTCTATTTGCTCCGATCCAGGCGACAGCTGGCCATGTGATCGGAACCAACTCCTCCTTATTGCTTTCTGCCAATACGGCTGGAGGCGTGATGGCAAAGCTCATCTCTCCTCAGTCCATCGCCATCGCCACAGCAGCGGTTGGCGAGACAGGAAAAGAAGCCGAATTGACGAAAATGACATTGAAATATAGCTTTGGATTACTGATATTTGTTTGTATTTGGACATTGATATTGTCATTCTTCTTCTAGTTCGCCAATTAATAAGGAAAAACACAAGTGGAGCATTCAGCTCCACTTTTTTGTCCTCTTAAATCCAGACCATAAGAGCAAGAATGAGGACGAAATGAATATCGTTCTCTTGTTAAAATGAGTCCAATAACTTTAGGAGGAGATAATAATGAACAAAATACAGATATTTAATGAGCTGCATTTTTCAAATGAACTATTATTCCTGGGAAACGCCTGGGATTTGCTTTCCGCTTTAACACTGGAAAGAGCAGGGTTTAAAGCAATTGGCACGACCAGCTGGGGGATTGCTGATTCACTGGGATATGCAGACGGAGAATTAATTGATTTTAATAGACATTTAGCGATCATCAAAACCATAGCGGAAAATGTGAAAATTCCTGTTTCTGCTGACGTTGAAGCAGGCTACGGGGAAGATATCGCAACGATAGTTGAGCATGTTCTAATGACAGCAGATGCAGGGGTGGCGGGCATCAATATTGAGGATTCCTTCAAAAAGCAGAAAGGATTAAAAGAGATTTCCTGGAATTGCAGACTTTTAGAAAAGATTAGGGCAGCGTTAGAAAACAATGGCTATAAGGATTTTTATGTTAACGCCAGAACCGATACGTATTTACAGAAACCTAATCCGCTGCAGGAAACGATGGAACGGGCAAAAGCATATGCGGAGAGCGGAGCCAGCGGAATTTTTGTACCGGGTTTAAAAGAAGAAGAGGAGATTAAAGCCATCACGAAGAATGTCAGTGCCCCGCTCAATGTCTTATCTTTACCGGGACTGACTAATTGTAATAAGCTAAAAGAATTAGGAGTAAGGCGTTTTAGCTTTGGAAATGCCCTGTCTGATAAAGTGATTGCTTATATAGACAAAAATGCACGTGATTTGGCAGAGTCTATGGATACTGCCATCTTGTATAATAACTAGCAGCAGAGCAGGAAGGAAGTGGAGTTAATGGCGGCAAATATTAATCTGTCATTTGAAGAGATGTGGGAGAAAATCATCGCTTGTGATCGCAAATATGATGGCTTATTTTTTACAGCAGTCAAAACAACGAAGATTTATTGCCGTCCTTCCTGCAGATCGAGAAAACCCAAAAAAATGAATGTAGAATTTTACGCAGAAAAGAATGAAGCGGAAGAAGCAGGTTACCGTCCCTGCAAAAGGTGCCAGCCAGAAGTGGAGAAATCCCCGCAGATTGCCCTAGTCAGAGATATCATTACATTCCTGGTCAATCACTATAAACAAAATCTGGTATTAAAAGACATAGCGGACCAAATCGGTTTAAGCCCCTTTTATCTTGAGCGCTTATTTAAACAGGAAACCTCTGAAACTCCGCGTGCTTATCTAGAAAAGATTCGGATTGATAAATCCGTTCACCTCCTTAAAACCACCACGCTAACAAATCTGGAGATCTGCTATGAGGTGGGGTTTCAAAGCCCTTCCAATTTTTATAAAGTTTTTCGAAGCCTGAAAAACTGTTCCCCGAGTGAATATCGGAGGGAATTTCTGAATGAATCGGACCGATTATGAATCTTATATGCCATAATTGGTCGGTTAACTATAATAAATAAGGCTCCTTATAAAAAATAGCTGATTAAAATATATGTCATAATTAATCAGCCTTTGAAATTTCAGTAACTATGCCGTTAGATTCCTATTTTTACTTAACATAACTGCAGATTTTTTCTTTTTCAATGGCAGCGATGTTGTTGAGGTGGTTTCCATTTGATTACCAGCAAAAAGACACAGACTCAATTGGCAGAACTCTGAATAGATTTTCCAGGGGGAGAAAGACCGTAACAGCAAGACCTTAAGAAGGACAGCCAGAATCAAAATTCTCTGTCCTTTTTAGCGGGAAAATATATACAAGGCACTTGTGGAAGCCGATTAATATTGGCATCCTAAGTATACTCAATAAAAATGTTTTCAAATAACTACGCCCACCACATTTGACCCGCGGATTCCTTTACTATAATTGGCTTTAGGTTTTCCGCTGCTTTTGTAAATCCTTCATCAATCGACATTAATCCGTCTTCATGTTCGATGCTTACTACATAATCATATCCATAAAGCCGGAGTGTGCTAATTATATCTGCCCATTCTTTTTGATCATGTCCAAATCCGACTGATCTAAAATACCATGAGCGGTCACGCATTTGGGAATAGTCTGTCATGTCTGTAAGACCATTTTTGTTCATGTTGGGCTGGTCAAAAGTGATATCTTTC
>JAPSKD010000314.1 GCA_031177865.1 Bacillus sp. (in: firmicutes)
TCATAAATCTTTATAGATTGATTTGAAGAATCCACATCGTGAATAATTCCTGCTGAAAACAGATCTACACCGGAAATTTTCAGTTGGGTGGAAAGAACACTTCCTTCGTAACCTGGACCTTCTATACCGCAAATCCGTTTTGATAATGCTTTACCTTGTTCATAAAGAGGCTGTACTAAGCCATATATCATTCCTCGATGCTCGACACATTCTCCCACAGCGTAAATGTTTGGTACACTCGTCTCCATATAATCATTTACTAGAATCGCACGGTTTGTTTCAATTCCAGTTTTCTTAGCAAGTTGCACATTCGGCCTGACACCTGCAGCCATCACAACCAAATCGGCTCCAACTTCTGTCCCATCATTAAAACGGACACCCTTCACACCTGTACTACCAACTATTTCCTTCGTCTCTTTTTCTAATAAGAACTTCATTCCTTGACCCTCTAGTTCTTTTTGAAGCATTCTTGCTGCTGTTTCATCTAGCTGCCTCTCCATTAAATAACTGCCAATATGAACGACATACACGGTCATCCCGAGATTAAGAAGACCCTTTGCTGCTTCTAATCCCAACACCCCTCCACCAATCACCACTGCGTTTTTATTCTTTTTAGAGCTCTCTAACATTCTCTGACAATCTTCAATTGTTCTGAAAGTAACTACTCCCTGTTTATCGGCACCTGGAATCGGAAGCGAAAACGGAACAGACCCAGTAGCGATAATCAGTTGATCATAAGAAACAATTCGGTTTCGATCCGTCTTGACCACCTGTATACCTTTATCAATTTCAATTACTGTCTCTCCGGTATACAAATGAATATGATGACGTTCATACCATTCATGGTCATGCAGCGTAATATCTCCAAAAGAAGCGCTCCCTTGTAAAATGGAGGATAAATGAATTCGATTATAATTTACGTGGGGCTCACTTCCAAAAATAGTAATCTCAAAACCTAAAGGATCCAGTTTTAAAATTTCCTCCATACAGCGGACACCAGCCATTCCGTTACCAACTAATACCAGCTTTTTTTTACCCATTTTAAACCTCCAGCTGTTATTTCATCTCACATCAAACTTAATGCCACCAATTATCACATAAAGTCAAAATAAAAAAACGAATCACGTTATATTTCCTTACATAATAGTTTTCTCTCAGCTAGAAGAATAATAAGATTTGTTTTTTTAATGTTTCACGCTTAATTGTTGCTTCTTTTATTTTTCTTCCATACCGGTGACATCTGCATTCGGACAGCTTTCTTTTTTTGGGCCTTGGCACATAAAGGCTTAAAAAAGGCAATTGCTAGTGAATTTGTGGGATCAATTTGGCAACGCTGCACTGTGCATTTTAAAAGGAATATCTTTAATAAACTCCCGAAAAAAGATATGGAAGAGGTAAAGCTAGGTTTAAAGAGGATTTTTGAAGGAGTGACAGTTGAGGACGCCAGGAATTTAAAGAAGAGTTTTTAAAACAGTTTGGGCATAATCCGAAACTAGAAAATGCAATAGAAATATTAGAAGAGGGCTTCGAAGATGCCATTCAATATTTCAATGAACCTGCAAAATTTCACCAGTATATTCGTAGTACCAATTCATTGGAGCGGTTAAATCAAGAAGTAAGAAGAAGAGAAAGAGTAATACGCATTTTTCCTAACACACAGTCAGCTTTCAGATTAGTTGGAGCCCGAAGAACATGTTAAGAAAAAACTAGTACCTGAAAAAGCATAACACGAAGCGCGCGAAAATTGGGGGTACCCCCTTCCAATCCATCAAATTTCAAATGCTGATTACCATTGAAATCATGGGAATTGAAATTTACACAAAATCTAGGACTTGACTTTTTTTTTTAGTCCCAGCCCAGTCCGAATGAGATCAATATTCGGACAGCTTTTCCTTTCATTGTGGGTTCCTCTGTCCGAATGAGACCGGCATTCAGACAGCTTTCCCTTTATTAGTGCCAGCCCTGTCCAAAATCACCCTTGCAATTACTCCTTAAATATCTTAGTTTCAATATTTAGTGACTTTAGTAGGAAAATTTACGAAAATAACACGCCATAAACCTTGTAATTATACGGATTTTACATGGAAGCAAAAAATACATATGTTAGTTTTCTTAACAACAATTGAGACAAATCATCAGTGACAGATTATTCTTAAAACTATAAAAATTAGGAGGCATAAAAAATGAAAAATAATATTGGATTGGTTTCATTCGTCATTTTACTAGCGAAGGTCCTATTTTCGAAAGGAACGAAAAATATCGGGTGGTAACTTTTGATAGAAAAAAACACAGTTTATTTGAGAGGAGTAGATAAGATGAAAATAGCAGATTTGAAAAAAGCGGGCCATGCACCATCTTTAGTGGCATCATTTCTATACTTTGATATCAGTTTTATGATTTGGGTTATGTTGGGGGCTTTAGGGGTTTATATCACGAACGATTTCAATCTTTCTCCTTCTGAGAGAGGCTTAATAGTGGCTGTTCCCATCTTAAGCGGTTCTTTTTTTCGACTGATTCTTGGTTTCTTAACGGATCGAATTGGTCCTAAAAAAACAGCCGTCAGTGGGATGACTGTAACAATCATTCCACTCATATGGGGATGGTTAAATGGTCAAACCGTTACAGAACTTTTCCTGATTGGAATTCTTCTTGGAGTAGCAGGTGCAAGTTTTGCTGCGGCCATTCCAATGGCGAGCCGGTGGTACCCGCCACATTTACAGGGATTGGCCATGGGTATAGCAGGTGCGGGGAACAGCGGTACGCTATTGGCGACTTTATTCGGACCACGTTTGGCTGAAACTATCGGCTGGCATAATGTAATGGGGCTTGCTATTATTCCCCTTCTCATTGTTATGGTTTTATATGTTGTAATGGCCAAAGATGCCCCCTCACAGCCGAAAGCAAAACCGGTGAAAGAATACTTTCAGGTTTTTAAACAAAAAGACACCTTATATTTCTGCCTGCTTTATAGTGTTACCTTCGGGGGCTTTGTCGGTCTCTCAAGCTTTTTAAGCATCTTTTTTGTAGACCAATATCAGTTAACAAAGGTACGTGCTGGTGATTTCGTTACCTTGTGTGTCGCGGCCGGAAGTTTTTTCCGACCAGTCGGCGGATACATCGCAGATAAAATCGGCGGAGTTCGATTGTTAACCTTCTTATTTATTGGAGTCGGAATCACTATGTTCAGCATAAGCCAGCTTCCTGCCCTGCCGATTGCTATTGCAGGATTGTTTATTGGGATGCTTTGTCTTGGAATGGGTAATGGAGCGGTATTCCAATTGGTTCCTCAGCGATTCCAAGAGGAAATTGGTGTGATAACAGGTATTGTCGGAGCTGCTGGTGGCGTGGGAGGATTCTTTGTTCCTAACATACTGGGGTCACTTAAACAAATCACTGGAACGTATGCTACTGGATTTTACATTTTGGCCGGGGTTGGATTATGTGCTCTTTTCATCTTAGTCATTGCTCAATTATCCTGGAGGAAAAGCATGGAGTCCAATCGTGCCTCGATTTAATATTCGAGTTTCTTTATTTCAAACAATTAGATATTAATCTAAAGGATAGTTAGTCCAGTATCAGGGCTAATTATCTTTTTTATTCTTTAATATTGTTATCCGTTATTATACTCGTTTTTGGAATCATAACAGAAGAGATTTAAAAGTATTTACTTCTAAATCCCTTTTACATGTAACACCCCAATCTCACATAACCCTTTTAAGATTGGAAAACTAATCAATGGAATGCTTTTGATCCGATATCTGTTCTGTAATGAGCACCCTTAAAAAATACCTTTTCTACGGACTGGTAAGCTAATTCACGCGCTTCATTAAGAGTTTCTCCGATCGCAGTAATGCCTAGAACCCGTCCGCCATTTGTAATAATTTCGCCATCCTCAGCAGCGGTACCGGCATGGAAAATCATCGTTGGATGAACGACTTGGTCCAATCCATAAATGACTTCACCTTTATCGTATGGACCAGGATATCCGGCGGAAGACATGATCACGCAAACAGCCGCGTTGTCCTTCCACTTCACCTCAACATTTTCTAATTCTCCAGTGAGACTTGCAGTTACAATTTCTAGTAAATCTGTTTCTAGTAAAGGAAGAACAACCTGGGTTTCCGGATCTCCAAAGCGTGCATTATATTCAATGACTTTTGGCCCTTCTTTCGTCAGCATTAACCCAGTATAGAGAATCCCCTCAAAAGGTACTCCCTCCTCTACCATCGCCTTGGCGGTTGGTTGGACGATGTCGTGAATAATCCGCTCAACCATTGAAGAATCAATATGCCGCAAAGGAGCGTACGTTCCCA
Source organism: Bacillus sp. (in: firmicutes) (assembly GCA_031177865.1). Lineage (GTDB taxonomy): Bacteria > Bacillota > Bacilli > Bacillales > Cytobacillaceae > Neobacillus. The sequence continues at coordinate 4,314 of JAPSKD010000314.1, forward strand.
TCCCACCAGTATTTGGCCCTTTGTCACCATCATACACCGGCTTATGATCCTGTGATGGAACCATTGGCTTTACTGAAGAACCATTCACAAAAGCAAGCAGGGTCATTTCTTCCCCCTCGAGAAATTCCTCAATTACCACTCTCATCCCCGCCGAACCCAATGCCTCATCTTGCATCATACTTTTAAGTGCGTTCTCAGCTTCTTCTAAGCTTAATGCCACAACTACACCTTTACCTGCAGCTAGTCCTTCCGCTTTTATCACAATAGGCGCTCCTTCACTGCGAACATAGGCAAGTGCTTCCTCGTAGTTTGTAAAAGCAGCATATTTCGCAGTGGGAATCTGATACTTTACCATTAATTCTTTGGCGAATGCTTTACTCCCCTCAATCAGTGCCGCTTCTTTTGATGGACCATATACCGCTAATCCGTGTTCTTTAAAATAATTAACAATACCATTCGAAAGTGGCTCTTCTGGTCCAACAAAAGTAAGACCAATGTTTTCTCTTTTTGCAAAATCCGCCAATTTCTCAATTTCTGTAACACCAATCGAAACGCATTCTGCTAATGCTGAAATTCCAGGATTGCCAGGAGCACAATATAATTTCTTTATTTTAGGACTTTGAGACAGTTTCCAAACAATAGCATGTTCACGGCCGCCTCCCCCTACCACTAACACCTTCATACCGTCTTACCTCCTAGTGTTTAAAATGTCTGATGCCCGTAAACACCATGGCAATTCCATGCTTATTTGCGGCTTCAATCGATTCTTCATCCCGGATCGATCCACCTGGTTGAATAATCGCCGTAATACCTGCTTTCGCTGCTTCCTCAACCGTATCAGCCATCGGAAAGAAGGCATCGGAAGCCAGGAAAGAACTTCTTGCTTTATCACCCGCTTGCTCAATGGCAATTTTCGCCGATCCGACCCGATTCATTTGGCCTGCACCAACACCGATTGTTTGAAAATCCTTTGTTAGCACAATGGCATTCGACTTTACATGTTTGACCACTTTCCAGGCAAACAGAAGCTGTTCTACTTCTTCTATTGTAGGCTTTCTTTTGGTTACCACTCGAAGATCCTCTGAACCAATTTGCTTTACATCATCTTCTTGCATTAATACTCCGCCTGAAACAGAGGAAAGCAGCCATTCGGGTTCCGGATCGATTTTTACATTAGCTACTTTAAGTAAGCGAAGGTTTTTCTTTTCCTTCAATACTGCCAATGCCTCTTCATCAAAATCAGGAGCCATAATGATTTCAAGGAATATGTCTTTCATCTTCTCTGCTGTTGGTCGATCAATATTACGATTGGCGGCAATAATCCCGCCAAAAATCGATACAGGATCTGATTCATAAGCCTTTTGATAGGCATCATAGATAGTGTCTCCGAGACCTACTCCGCAAGGGTTTGTATGTTTCACCGCAACCACAGCTGGCTGCTCAAATTCTTTGACTAATTTTAAAGCCGC
>JAPSKD010000315.1 GCA_031177865.1 Bacillus sp. (in: firmicutes)
TAACGGAAGGGAAACAGATCATACAATCCGAAAAGCCCCCTGCGATCGGAAAGGATGCCATCATCGTAGACGTTAATCATACGTGAGGTGTTCTTTTCATGTTCAAGTGTCCCAATTGTCAGAGCAAGGATATCGGCAAAATCGGAATAAACCAATATTATTGCTGGAATTGTTTTATTGAATTGTCTCTTTCCAAAGGCATAATCAATACCCATCAGGTCGAAGAAGATGGTACACTCAGTTCCTTAGATGACTTGTTTGAAGAAGAAGAGCGTCGTTATACCATTTAAAGTGGAAACACTTAGTGACTGAAGGTAGACAGTTTCGAAGTACGAAGCACTGTCAAACTACAGAAGAGGTGAGACGTATGAATAAAGTAATGACTTCCGTTGTTGCATTGGGTGTTGGAATGGCAGCCTATAATATTGCGCAAAGAAACAACATGATTTCTGGCCGTCAAATGAAACGAATGCAAAGAAAAGTAAAACGTGCTTTATTCTAACTATTATCCCCCTCATCTTGAGGGGGATTTTTGCTATATGTATAAATCCGGTATCTGACTCCAAAAATAAAGTAGATAAGGAGGCATGTATCGGTGGAAATACGGGTTAAATGGTTTTATAGGATCGGTTTTTTGCTTCTTTTACTCATCGCTATTTATGTGTTTTTAAGAATTCGCTTTTTTTGGCTGCCTGTCGTTAGAGTGGCTTTTGTTATTATCCTCCCATTCTTTATAGGTGGGTTTATCACTTATTTGCTTCATCCTATCGTGGAAAAGCTGCATGAAAAGGGTTTGCACCGGGGATTAGCGATTTTTTTCATTTATTTTCTTTTTTTCGGCGGTATTGGCTTCGCTATCTACAAAGGAATTCCCGTTTTTATTTCACAAGTACGGGACCTTGCAGAAAGTGCTCCCGTTTTAGCTGAGCAATACCGAAGCTGGATTAAGGATCTTCAATCACATACACGTGAGTGGCCGGATGGACTTCAAGAGCAAATCAATGAAGGTATCGTAGGCTTTGAAAAAAAGTTAGATTCTCTTCTAACTGTAATCGCTAATTCTTTATTAAATATTTTGAATTTTGCATTTGCTTTGATGATTATCCCTTTTATTGCTTTCTACATGTTAAAGGATTTCACCATCATAAAAAGAGCTGTTTGGTATATTACACCTAAACAATGGCGGAGAAAAGGAACTCGATTTCTTAAAGATATTGATGAATCGCTCGGGAGCTATATTAGGGGTCAGCTCCTCGTCTGTCTCATTATCGGAAGTCTTTCATCGATTTTATTTTGGATTTTTCATTTAAAATATCCCTTGCTGTTAGGAATGATTATTGGAGTCACAAATGTCATTCCATATTTTGGTCCAATTATAGGGGCTGTTCCAGCCGTATTCATTGCTGCCACAAGCTCGGTTAAGTTAGTGATTATTACAATTGCGATTGTTTTTGTATTGCAATTTTTAGAAGGCAATGTCTTATCTCCCTATATTGTTGGAAAAAGTCTGCATATGCACCCGTTAATGATTATGTTAGCTTTAACAGCAGGAGGGGAAATAGGAGGAATCATTGGAATGATTGTAGCAGTCCCTGTTCTTGTTGTCCTTAAAGTCAGCATTCTTCACGCTAAAAATCATTTCGTTCGCGGAAAAGTGAACAATCAGTCACCATCAGATTGACAAACGTTTTTTGTGTCGCTATAATCCGTTTATAGAATATTTTGGATTAACATGTTGAAGGACCCTAAGTATGTTGTAGTCCATCTTTAAGAGAGGAGCTTCCTTGGCTGCGAGAAGCTCTAGATGAAGGATAACAGAAAGCTAGTCCGGAGTGCAGCTAACCACTGCCGTGTTTGCCGCGTTAAGGCATTATTTGAGAGATGAACACTAGCTTTTTTGTGTTCGTAATCAGGGTGGTACCGCGAGTTAGCTCTCGTCCCTGTCAGGGATGAGGGCTTTTTTGTGTTCTTTTTTAACTTAAGAGGAGGGGTAAAAATAAAATGAAGAACTTGACTGGTTCGGAAATTCGTAAAATGTATTTAGACTTTTTTCAGGAAAAAGGGCATGCAGTAGAACCAAGTGCGTCACTTGTTCCTCACGATGATCCATCATTATTGTGGATTAATAGTGGTGTTGCTACATTAAAAAAATACTTCGATGGACGTGTAATTCCTGATAATCCAAGGATTACGAATGCCCAAAAATCAATCCGTACAAACGATATTGAAAATGTTGGAAAAACAGCGCGTCACCATACTTTTTTCGAGATGCTTGGAAACTTTTCCATTGGTGAGTATTTCAAAGAAGAAGCGATCGAGTGGGCATGGGAATTCTTAACCGATAAAAAATGGATTGGCTGGGATCCTGAACTGCTTTCCGTTACCATTCACCCTGAGGATCATGAAGCATTTGAGATTTGGAATAAAAAAATCGGTATTCCAGATAGCAGGATTATTCGCCTGGAAGGGAACTTCTGGGATATAGGTGAAGGACCAAGTGGACCTAATACTGAAATCTTCTATGACCGTGGTCCAGAATATGGTGATGATCCAACAGATCCAGAATTATATCCTGGCGGTGAAAATGAACGTTATCTAGAGGTGTGGAATCTTGTATTTTCACAGTTCAATCATAATCCGGATAATACCTATACACCACTGCCAAAGAAGAACATTGATACAGGTATGGGCCTAGAAAGAATGGCTTCCGTAGTTCAAAATGTACCAACTAACTTTGATACAGATTTGTTTATCCCGATTATCAGAGCTACTGAAGAAATTTCCGGTGTAAAATATGGCAAGGAAAAAGAAAAGGATACAGCATTTAAGGTAATTGCAGACCATATTCGTACAGTGGCCTTCGCTGTTGGAGATGGAGCACTGCCTTCTAATGAAGGTCGTGGCTATGTATTACGCCGTTTACTTCGCCGTGCGGTTCGTTATGCTAAACAAATAAATATCAACCGTCCATTTATGTATGAACTAGTTCCTGTGGTAGGAGAAATCATGCATGATTTTTACCCAGAGGTAAAGGACAAAACGGAGTTTATTCAGAAAGTCATTAAAAATGAAGAAGAACGGTTCCACGAAACTTTACACGAAGGACTGTCCATACTAGGTAATGTCATCAAGAAAGAGAAGGAAAAAGGCAGCGATACGATTTCTGGAAGTGATGTTTTCCGTCTTTATGATACCTATGGTTTCCCTGTTGAGCTAACAGAAGAATATGCAGAAGAAGAGGGCATGAAGATAGATCACGCTGGTTTTGAAACGGAAATGGAATTACAGCGGGAGCGTGCTCGTTCTGCGCGTCAGGATGTTGGCAGTATGCAGGTTCAAGGCGGTGTACTAGGTGACATTGTTGTGGAAAGTCAATTTGTCGGTTATGACCAGCTTGAAACGAGCTCCACAGTTGTTGCAATCATTAAACATGGAGAATTAGTTGAGGAAGCGTTCAGTGGAGACGAAGTGCAGCTAATTCTTGATGTCACGCCTTTTTATGCGGAAAGCGGCGGGCAAATTGCAGACCGTGGAATCATTCAAGCAGAAGGTGTTACCGTTAGTATAAAGGATGTACAAAAGGCTCCAAATGGTCAAAACCTTCATAAAGCAGTTGTGGAATCAGGAATACTTAAGACGAATACAAAAGTGACAGCAACTGTTAATCAGGAAAATCGAGTTCAGATAATAAAAAATCATACTGCTACTCACTTGCTTCACCAGGCATTAAAAGATGTATTGGGAATGCATGTAAACCAGGCAGGTTCACTGGTAGAACCTGATCGTCTTCGTTTTGATTTCTCGCATTTTGGTCAAGTAAAACCAGAGGAATTAGAGGAAATTGAAAAGATTGTTAACGAGAAAATCTGGAAAAATATCGAAGTGGATATTAGTCTAAAGCCGATCGCTGAGGCAAAATCAATGGGCGCAATGGCGCTTTTCGGCGAAAAATATGGTGATATTGTTCGTGTTGTTAAAGTTGGGGATTATAGCTTGGAGTTATGCGGCGGCTGTCACGTTCCAAATACATCCGTTATTGGGATATTTAAAATTGTATCCGAAGGCGGTATTGGTGCCGGTACAAGACGAATTGAAGCAGTTACCGGGGAATCCGCTTATCAATTGATGAATGACCAGGTTGCTTTATTAAAAGATGCAGCGGAAAAATTGAAAACCAATCCTAAAGAGGTAGTTAACCGGATTGAAGTCTTAATGGCTGAAATCAAACAACTTCAGCGGGAAAACGAGTCACTTGCCGCTAAGTTAGGAAATATCGAGGCTGGTAACCTTGTATCAAAAGCAAAGCAAATTGACGGTGTAACCGTACTTGCTGCAAAAGTTCAAGCTTCCGATATGAATAATTTACGAAACATGGCAGATGATTTGAAACAAAAAATCGGTTCAGCTGTAATCCTTTTAGGAAGTGTAAATGAAGGGAAAGTAAATTTAATCGCAGCGGTAACGAAGGATTTAATTGACAAGGGATACCATGCTGGTAAGTTAATCAAAGAAGTCGCAACGAGATGCGGTGGAGGAGGCGGAGGACGCCCGGATATGGCTCAGGCTGGCGGTAAAGATCCTGAAAAACTCGACTCTGCCCTGCAATTCGTAGACGAATGGGTAAAATCAATTTGATAATGAGACAAAGTAGTGTAAAATGTAGGTAACTCAACTAATAAGTGGCAGCAGCTAAATGGTGCAGCTAGACATAACAGTTATCTCCTCTACTAAAACTGCGAGGTGCATGTAATGAGCTCATTTGATAAAACGATGAGATTTAATTTTCCTGAAGAGCCTTTTGAACATGACGTAAATGATGTTCTTTTTCAAGTTCATGAAGCCCTGCAAGAAAAAGGATATAATCCAATTAATCAAATCGTCGGATATCTACTTTCCGGAGACCCTGCTTATATTCCCCGTCATCGTGACGCACGGAATATCATTCGTAAACTCGAGCGGGATGAAATTATTGAGGAATTGGTGAAATCCTATTTAAAACAACGACGTGAGGGTTAAAAATGCGAATTATGGGATTAGATGTTGGCTCTAAGACAGTCGGTATTGCCATAAGTGATGAACTTGGCTGGACTGCCCAGGGCCTCAAAACCCTAAAAATTGACGAAGAAAAAAATAAGTTTGGTTTTGACGAAATTGGTCAATTAATAAAAGAGTATGGAATCAGTCAAGTTGTCATCGGTTTGCCAAAGAATATGAATGGCACAATTGGACCTCGAGGTGAAGCCAGCAAGCGATACGCAGAGGAAATTGAAAACCAGTTTTCAGTTTCAACCATTTTATGGGACGAGCGTTTAACGACAATGGCAGCAGAGCGAGTCTTGCTTGAAGCGGATGTAAGCCGTAAAAAGCGAAAAAAGGTTATTGATAAAATGGCAGCTTCGATGATTCTACAAGGCTATCTGGATAGCAAAAATTAATGAGGTGAAGTTATGGAACACGGAGAAAATCAAATTACAATTGTAGATGAAAAAGGAAATGAACAATTATGTGAAGTACTTTTTACATTTGAATCAGAGGATTTTGGCAAGTCGTATGTATTGTTTCAACAAGTAGGCGGTGTCGAAGACGATGAAGAGGGCCCAGAGATTCATGCGTATGCCTTCAATCCTAATGATGAAGACGGCGAAGGGGAATTAATTCCTATCGAAACCGAAGAAGAATGGGATATGGTAGAAGAAATGCTCAACACCTTTTATGACGAACAAGAAGACGAAGAATAAAAGCATCAGTAAACGACCCTTAAAAAAGGTCGTTTTTT
>JAPSKD010000316.1 GCA_031177865.1 Bacillus sp. (in: firmicutes)
GTGATACCTTAGAGGATCTGCTAAAGGTGCCAAGTTCTTATCTCAGATTTCTTCACCTTTGTGATGCCCCTGCAGAAATTCCAATATCGCAGGATGAAATGGTGAGGATTATTCGCGAAAATCGTTTTTATGTAGGGGAAGGCGATATTGATGTGGCCGGTATTGTTAACAGTATACCTCCAGATACTCCTTGTTCCATTGAAATTCCTAATACCAAACGTGCCAAGGAATTGGGATATGAAGAATTCGCACGTCGCTGCCTAGATACCGCAAAAGAATATCTTTCACTTCATTCTACGAGGGAAAAGTCATTAAGAAAGAATACATTTAACCTCAATAATAATTAAGGGGTTCATGAATTTAGATTATTCCTAAAAATTTAAAATATTTTTTAAATTCAGTAAAATGTATTGAAAACAGGCTGAACAAACTGTAAAATTATGTTAACGGTTTCTGTTTATTAGATCGATCTAAAATCATTTGGAGGTGGTATTTATGTGGGGATTACAATTGAAAAATCCCGGGGAACTAGAACTAAAAGAATTTTCATTCGAATCCCCTCTCAGGGATGATGATGTAAAAATCAAATTGATATATGGAGGTATTTGCGGGTCAGATATTGGTGTTTATAAGGGTAAAATCGGCCATGCAAAATATCCAATCAGACCAGGACATGAGTTAGTGGGAAGAATAATGGATATAGGTAAAAATGTAAATTTAGAGATAGGAACAAAGGTTGTTGTTACCCCAAATACCTTCTGTGGAGAATGTGAGAATTGCCTCAAAGGTTATAGAAATATTTGCATTTATAAGGAATCACTAGGGGTAAATGTTGATGGCATATTTTCTGAAGAAATCATTATTTCTTCAAAATATGTATTGCCTATACCCGAGGAACTTGAAGATAAGAAAGCGGTTTTAATTGAACCTTTTGCTGTCATATCACACGCCTTTGAAAAAGCTCGAATAACAAAAAATACAACAGTTGCGGTGATCGGATGTGGGACTGAAGGTACTCTTGCCATAGCACTAGCAACCTATTTAGGTGCAGAGGTCACGGCAATCGATATTAACCAAACGAAACTGGAGAAGGTTAACGCTGCTTTTGGAATAAATATTCTCCTCCCTCATGAGGTGAAAAATGAGAAATTTGATGTTGTGATAGAAGCGGCGGGTGTCAAGCAGGCTGTAGAACAGGCAGTCCGGATCGCCAAACAAGGTGGTTCCGTTATATTAATAGGATTAACACCGGAAGCGACATTACCAATTATTGAGATTGTTAGAAATGAGATTACTATACACGGGTCTATTATTTATAACTTTCCGGAGGATTTCTATAAGTGTGTCACCTATTTACTTAATGATGATTTTGAAGTCAGTCCCATTATTTCTAATATATATCCTCTCAACGAGTATAAAAAGGCTTATATATATGCTATTTCAGGTCAATGCGGAAAAATTTTATTAGATTTTCAAGGAGGTTCTCAATGAAACAACTTATTTCCTATCAATTGGTGAATTATCTTGAAGAAAGAGGGATTGAACACATCTTTGGATTGTGCGGACATACTAATATCGCCGTTTTATCAGCTTTAGAAAATAGTAAAATTAAATTTGTGAATGTAAGGCATGAGCAAGTTGCGGCCCATATGGCTGATGGCTATGCAAGAGTAAAGAAAAAATCTTCAGTCCTTCTCAGTCATTTGGGACCTGGGCTGACGAATGCTGCAACTGGTGTTGCCAATGCAGCATTGGATTCCATTCCTATGGTTGTGATCGCTGGCGATGTTCCAACACATTACTATGGAAAACATCCCCACCAGGAAGTAAATCTTCATGGAGATGCGACACAGTATGAGATTTACCGGCCTTTTGTAAAACGTGCCTGGAGAGTTGACAGCCCACATTTATTCCCAGAGATTCTTGAAAAAGCTTTTCAATTAGCCGAAAGTGGGAATCCGGGACCTGTATTAGTTTCTGTGCCTATGGATATTTTTTCAAAAGAGATTGAAACTTCTTTTTTCGAAAAACAAAAGCGGAATGCAAAATCCCTCTATAAACCATCCATCGACAATGAAACCGCCAAGAAAGTGATTCAGACTTTGGCAGATGCCAAAAACCCAATCTTCTATGTTGGAGGCGGAGTTATGTTGGCGGATGCTGCTGCACAGCTCAGGGAGTTAGTAGATCGATTGAATATGCCAGTAGCCTATTCATTAATGGGTAAGGGTGCAGTTTCAGATGAGCACCCGCTAACGTTAGGCATGACTGGTTTTTGGGGCACTAAGTTTATTAATGACAAATGTAAAACAGCAGATTATATTTTTGGTTTAGGAACCCGCTTCGCTGAAGCAGATAGCAGTTCATGGGAACCGGAATATACCTTTAATTATCAACAAACAAAATTAATCCAAATCGACATTGATCCGAGTGAAATTGGCAGAAACTTTCCAGCTGAAATGGGGGTTTTAGCAGATCTTAAACAAGCCTTGACTGTGTTAAATCATGTTGCGAAAGAATTGTTCCCTTACGGGGTACAGCGTGATTCTTTAGACAAATTGAAAGAAGAGATTGCGGACTATCGTAAAAAGTTTAAGGAAAGCAATCGCCAGTTTATCGAAGATGATTCCTTTCCAATGATGCCTCAACGGATTGTCGAAGAGGTCCGGCAAGTCCTACCTAAAAATGCGTTGATTACAACCGATGTTGGCTGGAATAAAAATGGTGTCGGCCAGCAATTTCCAATTTATGAGGCGGGTACAATCTTGACTCCGGGTGGATTCGCAACAATGGGATTTGGCGCACCGGCTGCACTAGGTGCAAAAATTGCTGCTCCGGACCGAGTCGTTGTGTCATTGGTTGGAGACGGAGGATTTGGTCAAAATCCAGCCGTACTCGCTACAGCGGCGGAGGAGAATATTCCAGTTATATGGGTCATTATGAACAATTTTGCCTTTGGCACAATAGCAGGGCTGCAAAAAGCTCATTTCGGAACCACTTTAGGGACAGTATTTCAGAAGGACGGAAAGCCTTATTCTCCAGATTATGCTGCGATTGCTAAAGCCTATGGTGTTGAAGGAATAAAGGTTGAAGCAGCAGAGGATTTTAAGCCAACCTTAGAGAAAGCAATCAAAGCAAATAAACCTATTGTCATTGATGTGGCTATGTTAAATAACCCGGTTCCAACCGATGGACACTGGAATATCATGGACATTTACTCTCCTGGGAAAAATGTTCATCACGTTACTGTATCATAAGTGTTTAGCCTTAGGATCTAAATCTTTAGATCGATCTAATGAAAGGGTGGTAATTTTAGTGTCAACAAAAGCAGTAAAAAAAATGACCGAGCTTACTGAAGAGCAACAGCAGGAATTAGATTTCGCTTTTGAAAAAGCCAGAAACGCAATGAAAATAATAGAATCCTATAGCCAAGAAAAGCTGGATCGCCTATGTCAGGCCGTTGCTTGGGCGGTATCTAACAAAAAAAACTTTACAAGATTAGTAGATATGGGCATTGAGGAAAGTAGGCTCGGAGACCCTGTGAGTAGGATGGGGAAACGAATGAAAATTCGTGGAATTCTTAGAGATGCTCTAAGGCAAAGAAGTGTTGGGATTGTGGAAGAAATTCTAGAAAAAGGAATTGTAAAATATGCTAAGCCTGTTGGAATTATTGGCTCCATTGTTCCTACCACCAATCCTGACCTAACTCCAGCGGGGACAGCCATTTACGCTATAAAAGCAAGGGATGCTGTGATTTTTTCACCACACCCGCGTTCTAAAAAAACTTCGTTTGAAACCGTCCGGATTATGCGTGAAGCGCTCGAACGCGAAGGGGCACCGGCGGATTTATTACAGTGTTTAACATTAGTCAATATCCCAATGACGAAAGCGCTTATGGAGCGAGCTGATCTTGTCCTTGCAACGGGTGGCAAGGATATGGTGAAAAGTGCCTATAGTTCCGGAACACCGGCTTACGGTGTAGGAGCAGGAAATTCGACAATGATTATTGATGAGACAGCTGACATCAAAGAGGCAGCACTTAATACGATGCTAAGTAAAACTTCAGACTATGGTTCAGGTTGTTCAGCGGATGGAAATTTAATTATTAGTGAAAATGTTTATGATTCAATGATTGAAGAGTTAGTCAGAGTTGGCGGATATTTAGCTACTGAAGAAGAAAAAGCAAAACTTAGGGCTGTTATGTGGGATGATGCAGGTCACAGACTTCCAGCTACTGTCGCAATTGCACCCCAGGAATTATCAGAAAAGGCTGGTTTCACTATTCCTAATGACCGTAAATTTATTATCGTCAATGGAGATGAAATTGGTAAACAGTATCCATTTTCCGGCGAGAAATTGACGACTCTATTAGCTGTATACCAATATGAGGGTGAATTTGAAAATGCGCTTGATATGATGAGGTCGATTTATGAGGTGGGAGGAAAGGGACACTCGTGCGGTATCTATTCTTTCAATGATGATCATATTCACCGACTTGCTCTAGCCGCACCTGTTAGCAGGATTATGGTTCGCCAGCCCCAGTCGAAAGCAAATGCTGGGTCATTTACGAATGGTATGCCGATGACATCAAGCCTTGGATGCGGGACGTGGGGTGGAAATATTATCTCTGAAAACGTTAACCTGAAGCATTATATGAATTACACATGGGTGTCAAAACCTATTCCGGAAGATAAACCATCTGATGAGGAGTTATTCGGAGAGTTTTACGATCCTGAGCTAGAAAAGTAGCCCAAAAAGTTAGAATCTATTGAATTAGGCTGCTCTAAATTACAAAAATGAAGACATTGGGCAGCCTCTTCTTTTGTTTTATTTAAGTTCAATATCCCGTTCATGAGGATAGCGCGTGGTTATTAATACTAGGGGAAAATCGAATAACATGTGAAATCTGTTATGTGCGTCCCCAGATCAGTACTCTAGTAAACTTTTTCTACTGGAACGCCAAGTGGGTGCTGCTTATAGAGAAAAGTGGTTACAACTAGTTTCTAATTGTAGAATTATGAATTTGTGCAAAAATGGTCAAGTAATAAAAATATTTCGATTCAGTGATTAATTTACCGCAAAAATGAAAGCGGATTCATAATACGATTCCTTCATTCATTTTTAATGTTATGTGACCATAACAAAGTGTTATTTTTACAATACATCTGCTGCCTAACGGAAAGGTTGTCTAATCCCAAAATTTCTTTTATCAAAATAGTCATAGTATCGTATCGACAGTGAACTTGACATCTATCAAGGCCATTAATGAAAAAGGAGAAAGATATTATGAAATTATTAAAAAAACTAGAAGTGGTTTTTTTAGTCATAGTTCTTTTGGTAACAGGAGTCAGCACCAGCCATGCTGCAAACAAGGGATCAGAATTAGTACCCCAGGTATATACGGGGCCGACTCCACCCCCCATCGATACTTCCCTTGGTAATAAATAAGCTGCCTGTAACAGGCTATTACGTGGAGGAGGTCTCTGTAGGTGATACAACAAGGACGTCGAAGGTATTCATCCCTGAAGGGGCTCCCATCCGGAGCTATTTCACCGTTATTAGCGTTCCGGACGGTTGGAAAACCGAGGATTTCCTTGTTAAAAGCGGTTGGATGGATATTGCGAGTGAACGCAAAGAAGGCTTGTTTGTACTCGAGCCCGACCAGTCAACAGGCAAATGGGGTAGTGTAGATGCCGAGGGTGAGTACATCACCGCTGCCTTGAAAGTAATGGAAGAAAGGAAATTTTATTCCACCCATGGT
>JAPSKD010000317.1 GCA_031177865.1 Bacillus sp. (in: firmicutes)
GGGTCGTTTAGCAGACTGCCTTGCATAAGCGGGGACCATGCTTCAAGCTGGATTTCTTTCTCCTTACAAAAATCATGTAATTCCTTTTGATTAAAGACAGGATGGTATTCCACTTGGTTCACCATCGGTTTAATTTCGCAGTTTGCAAGAAGGTTTTCGAGATGGTTCACATTGAAATTACTTACTCCAATGGCTCGGACACGTCCATCCTTGTAAAGTTTCTCAAGCGCTTTCCATGTCTCAACATATAATCCTTTAGAAGGTACCGGCCAGTGAATTAAATAAAGGTCTAAATAGTCTAAACCTAATTTGTTCAAACTAGATTCAAAAGCCGCCAAGGTAGATTCATAGCCTTGATCTCCGTTCCAGACCTTCGTTGTAACAAATAACTCTTCACGAGGTACGTTGGATTCAGCTATCGCTTTACCTACTCCCTCTTCGTTTCGATAAATAGCAGCTGTATCAATGCTTCTATACCCGACCTCAATAGCGGTCTTTACTGAATTAACGACTTCCTCTCCTTCTTGTACTTTGAAAACACCAAATCCGAGCCATGGCATTTTCACACCATTGTTCAACGTAGTAGTACTTATCAAACCTTTTGTCTTCATATTCCTGTCTTCTTTAAAAAAATGATTTATTACAGCTCTACATAATTTCTCCATTGATGAGCAGGCTTCCAATTTAATAGCTTTTTAGCTTTTTCATTACTTAATAATGATTGAAATCCTGACAAATCACTTCTGATATCCTTCACTTCCGGAAAACAGGTTTCCATAAGCTGCATGCTCTCAATATCCATACTCGAATCATCCGCAGCAATACATAGGTTGACTGAACCTAGTCCATCTGTTTCTATTGCTAAACGATAAGCTGTTGCTGCGTCTCTTGTGTCAATGTAACTCCAAAGAATCGCTTTTCTTAATTCAGGCTTATGTATAAAACTAGGGAAATTTTTATACATCTCAGGCGAAATGACATTACCTAACCTCACCGATACAACCTGCATACCCGTTCTTTGATGGATCATATCAGCGGTTTTTTCATTAACGATTTTCGATAATCCATAGCTGTCTTCAGGCAGTTGTGGATGATCTTCATCAATGGGCACATATTTCGGTGCTAAATTCTGTCTTGAAAAAACAATACCATAGGACGATTCACTTGAGGAGATAACTGCCTTTTTAATCCCTAAATTCCCTGCTGCTTCTAAAATATTATAGGTACTCATCACATTATTTTGGAATGTTACTTCGTTTGGATGGGAGTATGCAACTGGAATAGCTGCCAGATGTACAACCGCATCTGCTCCTGCTAAGACGCCATACACTTCGCCGAGATTTGTTAAGTCTGTAATCACTGTTTTACAAAGCGCTTCTTTTGGATGCCTAATATCGGCATTAACAACTTCATACCCATGATTTAAAAATTCTTTTATTACATCTGGACCTAGAAGGCCGCTGCCACCTGTTACAACTAATTTTGGCATTTTCAGACCTCCTATTTATACTTCCACAGCTTGCGGATGATTAACTGATACCAAGTCTAAGTCTGCAGCCCGTGCATTTAATTCAACTTGTTCTACATTTTTACATCCTGGGATTACACTCGTAACGGCTGGATGCTTTAGGCACCACGCAAGTGCCCATTGAGCCATGTTAACTCCTTCTGGGACTTCATTTCGTTGAATTTCTTCAACTAGTTTAAGCTGCTTTAACACTTCACTTTGTAAATGGTTATTCCGAACATCGTTTTGATCAAATACTGCACCTGGCTTATATTTGCCGCTTAAATAACCGCTTGCTAATGGAACCCGAGCCAGGACCCCAAGATTTTGCCGTTCACAGGAAGGAAAAACCTTTTCCTCTGGTTTACGGTCTAACCGGTTATACACAACCTGAATCACACTGGCATTTACTTCCGCTGCTAAGTCCGTTTGATAGATATTTTCGTTTGAACCGATTGATATTCCTAAATGGCGGATTTTACCTGCCTTCATCTGCTTTTCCAACACAGTCCATAATTCTTCATTTTTAAATACGTTATCACTGCCAGAATGAAATTGATAGATGTCTACATAATCTGTTTGAAGGGCTCTTAAAGAATCGTCCAACTGCTTAATGACTTCCCCAGCGGACCAATGATTTGTACGGGTAAAGGATTCATGGAAATGATGGCCGAATTTGGTTGCAACAATCCAATCCTCTCTGTGTTGATTTTTTAAGTAGCTGCCGATAAATTTTTCAGAAAGATGATCACCGTAACATTCGGCTGTATCAATCAAATTAATTCCCATTTCCTTGGCTTTGTCTAGGATTTCATCCACTTCTTTTTGTGTGAAATCTTTTCCCCATTCGCCGCCATATTGCCAAGTACCGATTCCGACAACAGACACATTTAAATCTGTTTTACCAAGCTTGCGGTATTTCATTTGTTTGATCTCCCTTTCTATATCTTGATATAAACCTTACACAGAAAAGTATACGTTTTCCTAATTTAAACAACAACCAGTGAAATATTTTTGCTATAATAACCTATATATTAATAACTATAAAATTTATAGTTTCTATAAATTAGAAAGAGGTAGTCTATGAGCGAAATAAAAGAAGCGAAACCCTTAGAGATTGAATGTTCGATTGAAAAAGCACTTAGTGTTATTGGCGGAAAGTGGTCTTTTCTCGTATTAAGAGAATTATTCGAAGGAACAAAACGGTTCGGAGAATTACAAAAGGCTATTTCAAATGTAAGTCCCAAGGCCTTAACCGATACGCTAAGACATTTAGAAGCTAATGGTGTTCTCATTCGGACTGTTTACGCTACCGTACCCGTAACCGTTGAATATTCACTTACTGAAAAGGGACAATCCTTACATACCATCATAAAAGAAATGAAATACTGGGGTTCTTACTGGGCGTAGTATTACTCTATTATGGGATACACCTGTTGCAAACCCATAATGAAATGGTTAAATGCGCATGCAACCGCATGTTCTAGTTTTATTTCTACAATACAGAAGCATTAACTAATTTATTTAAAGAAACTAATAAATCACACATTTGTTAGTAATTAAGTTCCACAAGCTTTTGTTCAATCCATAAAATGGTCCAAATCTGCTTTTCACCTTGAATGTAATTCAAAACAGAGGACATTCTCAGTATGAATATTCAGTCTTTAAAGCCGCTAATCCGTAGTAAAACCAATTGCCTTCTTTTACGGAATTGTAACCAACAAATTAAAAGAACTCTTTCTCAATCAATTTACGGAAGAATGTCAAAGGACACCGATCCGCTATTTGTCGAAACATCCTAGGTAATGTACTATGATTGTCTGCATGTACAATCAAATTTTGAAGAGTAAACTTTTTGGGTTGCACCTTTTCATTGATTAACTATTAGCTGGTTTAAAGATACACGTGGTTTTGGTCAAAATCGATTCCCCCGTCCGCTTAAATACAGCTGATAGGTTCCACAAAAAAACAGTGAATTTGATTACAAATTCACTGCTTAACTAAGTGATTACCACGATCATACCCAGGTGTGGTATTAATATATTAAAAATGTAAATGAGAGAAATTT
Organism: Bacillus sp. (in: firmicutes); assembly: GCA_031177865.1. Taxonomy (GTDB): domain Bacteria; phylum Bacillota; class Bacilli; order Bacillales; family Cytobacillaceae; genus Neobacillus. The sequence continues at coordinate 3,576 of JAPSKD010000317.1, forward strand.
ACTTTTATATAAAGATACACTTCAGTGATTAACCTTAAAAGGCCAACGTTTCTTTTATGGACCATCTTACCTTTACTAAATCGCCTTCAGCATAGCTAATATCTTCTGAAACGTTTTGCAATCTGACTAAGAACTCTTTGTTGTAACCTTCAATTTTTATCCCAATGATATAGGAAACACCTGTATAGTTGACATATGAAACTATTCCATTTAAATGATTATAATGCTCGGGACTCAAATCAGCTTCATCTGTAATCAATTCCACTGACTCCGGGCGAATCATCGCTTTAGTAGGTTGAGTGTTTTCACTGGTATTTACTTTTATGACCTGGCCTCCTGCCAATTTAATATTCCATGTATTATTGCTATTTTCTGCATTTACCACCGATAGAAAATTCGATTCACCAATAAAGCTGGCAACAAAAGGATCAGCAGGTATAATAAAATCTCTGCTGTAATCATTTTTGTGGCTATATTGTTCATTACATAGTTTAATGCTGCTTCTTGCCATTCTTCACTTATTGTTGAAGTTCCATCGGTTGCAATGACAACATTATATCCATAATCTGCGCCATCTCTACAAGTATGCTCTACAGCCATATTAGTCCAAACACCTGTAACGACAATGGTTTCAATGCCCAATCCTCTTAATAATGTATCTAATGGCGTACCATTGAATGCGCTCATCCGAGATTTTTCTATTACAAAATCACCTTCTTTTGGCTCTACTCCCTCAACTGGTGCAGCTCACCAAGTGCCTCTAACTATACTTCCTGTTTCAGCTATAGCTGTAAATATTGGAGCTCTATTGCCAATTCCCTTTGCCCCTTTTTCTACGACAAACTTTTTAACACAGCATTTAGCCGTGCATGCTGGTCCTTATATTCCGCAAGATTGAATTGATCCTTACTCATCATCGTAAAGTCTACTTCTGGCTCCTTCATAAGATTCATCCCCCAATTTACGACAGAATAACCTTATTATTAAAAACCCCTATATGCTTCTGCATACAGGGGCTAAGTAATAGTAAGGAGAAAATAATGAAATTTATTGATTAGCTAATCTTCACTAATTTTGGTGCTTCATTTGCTGCAGATTCCTTTTTCAACACAATTCGTGTTCCCGTTTTTCCTGCTAGAGCATCCTCAAGCTTATCAATTGAAGTAATGACTACGTTCTTACCACCCTTTTGCAGGAATAAAATTGCTGCTTCAATTTTTGGACCCATACTTCCTTTTGGAAAATGTCCTTCTTCCATATATTGAAGTGCATCCTCAACCGTCATTTCAAAAAGATTTTGTTGTTTAGGAGTTCCAAAATGAATGGCAACCTGTTCTACACCTGTTAAGATAAATAAATAATCTGCATTAATTTCAGCAGCCAAAAGTGCACTTGCAAAGTCCTTATCAATAACAGCTTCAGCACCTTCAAGCTTACCGTTATTTTCGATAACCGGAATACCTCCGCCTCCGGCAGTAATAACAGTAATATCCTTTTCAACCAATGCTTCAATTGCATCTTTTTCAACAATTTTGATTGGCTTTGGAGAAGCTACTACTCGTCGGTATCCTCTTCCACTGTCCTCAATAAACGTGAGTTTTTCATTTTTTAATATTTCTTCCATTTCTTCTTTTGTATAAAATGGTCCGATTGGTTTAGTAGGAGCTCCGAACGCCGGGTCATCCTTAGAAACAATGGCCTGGGTAACAACTGTAGCAACTGTTTTATTAATATTTCGTTCAACCATTTTATTTCTAAAGGCTTGCTGAATTAAATATCCTAAGTTCCCTTGAGTTTCCGCGTCACACACATCTAAAGGATAGGCTGGAACCACTGATTCAGCTAAACCTGATTTAATTAAAGTATTTCCGACTTGCGGACCATTGCCATGAGTAATGACGACCGTATGGCCCTGCTCGATTAAACCAAGTACAGGTTCACAACTTTCATTAATATTTTTTTGCTGCTCTTCAATCGTACCTTTTTGTCCTTCTTTAATGATTGCATTGCCGCCGATTGCTAAGACGATTTTACTCATATAAACATCTCCCCAATGTTAATTTTTTTAATATTGTTCACTTTGGCTTTTAAAAGCTAACATACCGATAAGGATGCCGAATAGCGTATCCAATCCTGAACTATGGCCCACTCCAAGCAAGTTTCTAAAAGCTCTATCTATGTTTGA
>JAPSKD010000030.1 GCA_031177865.1 Bacillus sp. (in: firmicutes)
TAAAAGTACACACTGTGATATAAATTGAAACGCCGTATACGCGAACCGTACGTACGGTGTTGTGAGAGGGGCGAAAATAATACATTTATTTTCCCTCTACTCGATTGTAAAAAAAAGTAAAAGCATAGAATGTTATGTTATTATTGTTTCAGACTAGCTGCCATTTTTGGAGGATTACTAAATGGATGTATTAGTACTAGAACAGGAAATTAAGGACTTGCGTTCTGAATTATATAAATTAGGGAGAGAAACAAATAAATATTCCCAGGGCGAAATTTTAAAAGTTAGCCAAAAATTAGATGAGAAAATTGTGCTTTATCAAAAAGCCAAAAAATCGTTTACATTATTTTAATTATAAAAAACGGGTAAAGGATTATTTTCCATAATGAATTGCATATGACTATTTTACTATTTTTAGTATAATGATAGAAAAATAATTATATTCATATTTTCAAATGGAAGGATAATTGGAATGGGGAAAATAGTCGTAACTGGTTATGGGGTCAAAGGACCAAAATCAAATAACATTGAACAATTCTTATACAATTTAGCAAATGGAATTAATTGTTTAGAGGTCGTATCTCATCTGTCACCTAAAGGGGAGGAATCCATTGTTGGTAGAATAAACGAAGGTTTACATGAATTTGAATCTGATAAACTCTTCAAAAGATTCCCAAGGGTTACCCTTATGGGAATGGCGGCAGGCAAAGAGGCCATTGATCAAGCTAAGTTGATCAATCTGCGGGATAAAAAAGTAGGTATCTTCTTTGGCACATCTTTAGGTGCTACTGGTGAAAAAATTTACCAAGAGTCTATCATAAATGTTCATCATTCCAAATATCGAGAAATTCCTGTTACCTTTTCTCATTTTGTAAATTATCATAGTATCACATCCGCCATTGCTCATTATTTAGGAGCAAAAGGTCTTACAAAAACGATTACTACCGGCTGTACGTCCAGTTTAGAAGCCATTCAGGACGCAATAGCTTATTTAAAATGTGGTATGATTGATGTAGCGATTGTTGGCGGAACGGATAGCTTGATTGATAAAATGGCTACATATGGATTTGCTAAAACAAAATCAATCGCTTTGAATCAATCGTTACAAGATGGGGCCGTTCCCTTTAGTGAAAACAGTAAGGGGTTTGCTATTTCGGAAGCATCCGGGGTTGTCATTCTGGAAAGAGAAGAACATGCATTACAAAGATCTATTTCAATTTTGGGTGAAATCGAGAACGTGAGCTCCAATAATGATGGTGTGTACTTATACTCGTTAGATGAAACTGGGGATCAAATGGTTAGTGCCTTGAAAGAAGTAATAAACGGTAGAAAACCTGACTATATTAATAGTCAGGCAGTAGGAATTCAAGTAAACGATAAAATTGAAAAGCGTTGCTCCAAGGAGCTATTCAACCATGCTGTTCCGTATACTTCCATTAAAAGCATGTTTGGAAATCCTTATGGAGCTACTGGAATCTTACAAGTCATTTCATCCTTATTAAGTATTAACCATGGATTTATACCTCCAACCATTCGAACAAACAAAAAGGGGTTCGAAGAAATGAACATTGTGACGACAACCTTATTTCAAAAAATAAATGAGGTAGCGGTCACTACTCATGGTCATGGAGGGAATAATGCCTGTGCCTATATAAAGAGATATCAATAGAGTGGTGAAAAACTTTGATCATCGCATTTTTGATCGCTATTATTGGAATTATTCCGATCGTATTAGCGATATGCGTTTTAATAATATATAAAGGTTCGGAATTAGCATTTGCTTTGTTTCTTTATATGCTCTCCATCTGTTTTTGGCAATTAGACATTGCGGTTTTATATTTGAAAGGTGTACTTTCAGAAGAATTAATCATATGGCTTTTTAGGTTTTTTAGGATTGGGCCAACTTTTATGATTCCTCTTGTATTTTATTTAGCGTATGTTCTAATCAATAAACATACTACCAACATTAAAAATCAATCTTTTTATAAGTTACAATCTTCTATTTTTAATCCTAAAGTTTTGTTATTTCTAATAGGATGGAGCTTTATTGTTTATCTAATAAATATGACAAGGCTCGGAATCATCGGAGTGAGAGAGGTAAAAATCGTTAACTCCAATCTTTATTTCTATTTTCCGGAATATGGACCCCTGCAATCATTATACCTTTTTCATACTAGTAGTTTTTTAATTCTAATCATTTTTACTTTTATTATTTCTAGGCAAATTCAAAACCTTTATTTGAAAAATTTTTTAAGTACATTTTCTTCTTGCAGCTTGTTACTGTTTATTTTTGGCTTATTAAATTTTATCCCTGGAACAGGAGCATTATTTAGCAGTTTAGGTACCATTATCTTTTCCGTTATTATTGTTTTTTCTTTTGTTAAACTGAATACGATGTTGACGGTAAACTATAATCGTTTAATGGAGCGTCAGAAGAAATTAGATAATGCGGGTAGTCTTTCTGCTAGTTTAGTGCATGAAGTGAAAAATACGCTACAAATTATTAACGGCTATTCGAAATTATTAGGCGAATCCCAATTGCCTCCCGAAAATAAAAAGATGACCGTGATGATTCAAAAAGCGGCTAATCAAATGGAAGATTTACTAAATAATTACACAAAATTATTAAAGTTTAAATCCATTGATTACAAAATGGTGGATTTGAATGAAATCATTGAACAATCCATTGAAATATCAGCAGAGTTTTTGCAAAGAAATGCTGTAGAAGTTTTTTTTGACAAAAAATATACAACATTAAAAACATATGCTAACGACACGTATTTAAAGCAAGTATTTTTCAATTTAATCAAAAATAGTTCGGAGGCTTTTCCGAAGGAAAGTTCCATAAGAAATATCACGATTTCTACCGATATTCAAGTGGATAGAATTATTATTAACATTATTGATACCGGAAAAGGAATTCCTGCGGACCATTGGAATAGTATTTTTGATCCTTTTACGACATCTAAAAATGAGGGATTAGGATTAGGTTTACCATTTGTAAAAAACATCATTCTTGAACATCGAGGAGATATAAACGTGGTGGATAGCAGTTCAAAAGGAACTCATCTACAAATTATTTTACCCCAGTATTCTTTTAGTGAACCTTTAAGAATGAATTCTGAATGAAAATCAGAACCTTTTATTTTTTTTCCTGTTAAGGGATGAACATGGAGTGGGGAAGGATAGAGGTAAAGAGGGGATAGAAGAAGTTCCGTCCTTGATGCTAGGTTTTGGCATGTTTATTATCGCTGTATTGAATTTTCATGATAAAGATAAAAATTCCTGAACACGCCAAGAGGCGTGTTATTTTTTGTCCCAAGAGCTGGAGACGAATTATAAAACGTGCGGTTATGAATGGCCAGTAGTTGCAAACTCTTTGTGAAAAGGTCATGGGTGTCCTAATTGTAGTCAACTATAGAAATTGTGAGAAGGTTAGGGAGGGATAGTGAAGAGCAATCTTACAATACAAATTGGAGCAAATCCAATGTGAAATTGGATAAGAGCTCAGTTAAAATATTTTTACTCTAATGATATAGAGGGCTGCCTTTATTTTAGGCCGCCCTGTGTATTATTAAAGCATTATTTACTTGAACAGTTATCGAGGCATTACTTACACTTCTCTTGTCCGTATTTTTGGAAATGAAATAAAAAGATAGTGGGAAGAAGTGCTGATTAAAGTATCTGATGACACGAATAACTGATTTAGAATTGAAAAAGGGGAGGGAATAACATGAGCAAAATTACAAGCAAAAATAGATTAGATCTTCTTGAACAATCAATTTTTTTAAATTCAAAATACATTCATGCAATGTCAGAGGAAAAGGCGAAAGATTGTATAAGTTGCGTTCATACTCTTCTTACATCATAACGAATAAGTAAGAAGATTTTTATCGGAAATTGTGGAAGTTAGTGAAGTTATAATTGGTGAAAAATGGTAGAATTATAGTATTAGCTGTGAAGGCAAGAAAAAGGCCAGGGGGAAGGTCCTTGTGGTCAGCATTACCCAAAAACCATGAGAACCATCCCTATGGATGACTAAGGAATGGAAAAAGGGGGAATTTTTATATTGTTTTAAGCGTCTATATACATAAGAAAGTCATAGAGGGGGAAATAGGTTGTACAAGTTTGTAAAATATATGGTCATGTTTGCTTTATTGTTCTTATTATTAGTAAATTTTGCTCATTCTGCTGAAGCAAAGAGCGTAAATATTAACGTTTCGATTGATGAAGGATTTGATGGGAAAGTCAAGAGAGGTAAGGGCTTTCCACTATCTATTAAATTAGAAAATAATGGAGAGGCATTTATCGGAGATTTATTGGTTCAATATAGTCCTTCGTATAATACAGGCGGAGCCCTTTCGGTTCACGTCGAGCTGCCTGAAGGAAGTTCGAAAACGTATCAAGTGTCCGTACCAGGATTAATAGAAGATGCTCCCGTACCCAATCAAAATATAGCAACTGTTCACCTTTATGAGGGCAGCTGGAAAAAGGGAGAAGCTGTAACCTTTAAAGGAGATAAAAATTTAAAACCTAAATACATAGATCCCAATGAGAAAGTGATTGGTGTGTTAAGTGAGAACTATGACAGACTAAAAGAATTACGAATCCTTCCCTCCTTATCGATTGAAATGCTGTCTTTAACCAAGGAACAGATGCCCAAGCAAGGTTTGGGATTAGAAATGATCGATTATTTAGTGATTGATGAATATGCGGTTTCGCAGCTGGATGAACAGCAGCAGCTGGCGATTAAAGAGTGGATCGAAGCAGGCGGGACGCTTGTTGCTGGAGCGGCTCCAGATGCCAGTGGATCCTATGGGGTATTATACCCTTTACTGCCGATGGAGCTGGATAAGGAGAATTCAGGGCCAGCAGACTTTTTGCTGACTGCAAAAGAGGACAAACCTGCCTTTACAGAAATCCAGATTTTTACAGGGGCTGTCGATAAACAAGCGGAAATTCTGCAAAAGAGCGGTACTCAACCAGCAGCAATAAAGAAACCGTTTGGTAATGGAACGATTTTGCAGACAAGCTTTTCACTCGGTGACCAGCCTTTATCGACATGGAAAGGGTATAGCACCTGGTTTTCTTCCTTTATCCAAGAAGTCGACCAAAACAAGATCGGTACATACAGATATGATCAAGATTTTTATGATCAGCTTTATTGGGAGTTTGCCGAAACAAATGAATATTTTCCGGCGGGCAATTATTCCGTGTCTCAATTAATCATCATGGTGATTGTTTATCTCATTGTCATTGTTCCGATCCTTTATTTTGTATTAAGAAAATTTGATAAACGCGAGCATTCCTGGTGGATGATCCCGTCTCTTGCCATTGTCATGTCCATGATTGTATTCGGCCTTGGAGCAAAGGATCGGATTGCAGAACCACAGCTCAATCAAATGGGAGTGTATAAGCTAAAAGATGGACAGTTAACAGGATTGCAAGCGTCGACCCTATTGTCAAATTCAAGTGGAGAGTACAGGCTCTCGCTGCCGAAAGAACAATTTCAGGCCGTTCCACATCGGAATCAATCAATAAGTTCGGATCCAGCAATTAGTGCCATCGTAGAGGAACAGCGAAAAACAACGGAAATGATATTCGGAAATGTAGGATATTGGTCCTCAAAAACCATTTATGGAAAAGCAGAGAAAGATACAGAGGGTCACTTTAACGTGGATTTATCCGTCAATAATAATCAGTTAACCGGGACAATCCAAAATGGATTTTCCTATGACTTTGAAGGGATTTTTATTTGGACAGGCAATGAGAAAATCAAAATCGGTCCGTTAAAGGAAGGTGAGACGCGGAAGATTAATCAGAAAATAAAACAAAGCTTTCTTACAGGGCCTGCGATGATCCCGAATGCCGGCATCTCTCCTCAGCCACAGGGAGATCTTGAAAAAATGAAGATCGAAAGACTTCAATATGCTTCTTCTATTTTTCTAAATGAAAATAGTCAACAACCACTAATAGGCGGTTTGACAAAAGAAGCGATTGTGAATGTGAATATTGAAGGGAAAAAAGAAAAGCAAAACAATTTAAACATGATCCTCGTACCGTTCGCTGCTGAGAGCGACTTTGCAGGTAAATTCAGTCTAACAACTGAAATGCTGAACACGCGAGTAGAAACCATAAGCGGAGCCATTCATCAGAAAGGAATGAATGGTCAAACAAATGAGATGATGATGGATGATGGAGAGTATGATTATATTCTTCAACTTCCTAAACAACTAAGTGACAAAAAGCTTCAGTTGGAAAGTGTAAAGCTTCAAATGAACGGTGGAATGATTCAATACTCGATTTTAAACAGAAAAACGGGAGAATACTTAACCGTAAAAGATAATCAAGGTCAGCTTACCTTAAAGAAAGAGGATCAGGTAGAGAACTATTTCTCTAAAGAAGGCGAGCTGCAGATTAAATTTCATAAGAATGCAAAAGGTGATCCATATGTGTTTTTGCCAACGATCACTGTGAAAGGAGAAGTCACACCGTGATTGAAATTATTGATCTAACGAAACGCTATGGAAAATTTACGGCACTCGACTCGCTTAACCTGCAAATTGAAAAAGGAACCGTTTTTGGGTTTGTAGGCCAAAACGGTGCCGGGAAATCGACTACTTTTTCAATCCTTGCCACCCTTCTAGCTCCATCCTATGGAACTGCCTATATTAATGGCTATAATGTCCAGACGGATACGAAATTGGTGAGAAGGCAAATTGGCTATATGCCCGATTTCTTTGGGGTCTATGATCAATTAAAAGCGGAGGAATATTTGCATTTTTATGGAGCAAGCTATGGGATTCCCTTGGCAGAACGGCAAAAATTGATTCCTCAGCTGTTGGACCTTGTCAATCTAACCAATAAGCGGGATTCCTATGTAGATTTGTTATCGAGAGGGATGAAGCAGCGTTTATGTTTGGCAAGAAGCTTAATCCATGACCCGGAGGTTTTGATTTTAGATGAACCGGCGTCAGGGCTTGACCCGCGTGCACGGGTCGAAATGAGGGAAATCCTTCGGGAGCTTAAAAATATGGGCAAAACCATTCTTATTTCCTCACATATTCTCCCAGAGCTGGCGGAAATGTGTGATGTGCTTGGAATTATTGATCAAGGGAAGCTCGTGGCGGAAGGATCGGTTTCAGACATCCAATCAAAGCTTCAAGGGGAAAAAATGATTATCGTCAAAATGACGGATCGTATGAAAAAGGCGATTGCTTTCTTCGAAGATGATCCATTTGTTTCAAAACTCATTCAGCGGGAAGAGGAAAATACGCTGCAATTTATCTATAAAGGCTCTTCAGAAGAGCAAACTCAATTATTAAGAAAAGCGATTTTACATGAGTTGCCGATTTCAAGCTTTACCGAAGTAGAGACGGATTTGGAGGATGTCTTTATGGAAATTACTAGGGGGGTGGAGCTGTCTTGAGAAACTTTGTTATCAATCCCGTTTTAAATAAAGAATTTAAGCTCCGTTTTCGTACGTTCAAAAGCTTTTTAGGATTGCTCTTTTATTTACTTGCCCTTGGGATTTTGATTATCGGATTTATCTTCATCCAGTCATTATCCAACAATCAGGGATTTTTCAAACCAGATCAGAGCCGGGATTTGTTCATGATGCTTTCAATCCTTCAGTTAGCCCTCATTTTGTTTATTACACCGGGGTTAACCGCTGGAGTCATCAGCAGTGAGCGCGAGCGGCAAACGTTAAATATTATGCTGACAACGGCTCAAAGCTCGACAAGCATTATCTTAAGTAAGCTGGTCTCCTCCATTTCGTTCTTGCTGCTTTTAATTATTGCAAGCTTACCTTTATATTGCATTGTCTTTTTATTTGGAGGAATATCACCGGGACAAGTCCTCATGACGCTTGGTTTTTACACCTTCACGATGATCACATTTGGCAGTCTTGGGGTGCTTTGTTCAACGTTGATTCGTAAAACGATTGTCTCGATGGTTACGACCTACGGAGTGACATTATTTTTAGCTGGGGGTACAGCGTTTTTAACCATGATTCTGATGCAGCTGAATCAAGCATTCATGAATCCTACAGTACAGGCGACCAATCCATTCCCTTACTTTACAGCGATGCTGAATCCGCCAATGGTTTTACTGGGAATCTTTCAGCCTGATATCGTAAATGAGGTACAGCGGAGTACGGGAATTGAATTTCCACTTTGGCTTTCATTCTTGATCTCTTATACGGTCATTTTTGTCGGTGCATTATGGCTCAGTATTCGAAAGCTTCGTCCAAATATGAAAAAAGGATAAAGGATGGGATCTGGTGGACAAACAATTTGAACAATTATTGAAACCAATCCGACGTCAGCTGTTCGTCAAGTTAATCCTTAAGGAAGTGCAGCTCCTGTTTTTGCTAACAGGAGCTTCTGTCTTCCTATTGATTGTGGTGGCCAGTTTTGTGGTTGTGCCCTTCTTACTCTACTATTTTCTGGCGATGTTCTCTTTATTGGTGATAATTTTCTTCATCAGAATACGGCGGAACCGGCCTGGATGGTATGAGTCTGCTTCTGTCTACAATACGTATGTTCCTGAAGACCGGGTGCTGACGGCATTTTCTTTTTTAGGGAAAAGTGGAGATTTAGAAAGTCTGCAGCTAGTAGATGCGATCTATTTCATGAAAAGGGTGCAGAACGAGGTTCAAAAGAGAAAGAAATATGTTTTCTTTCCAAAGTGGATCACCATCGGCAGTTTGCTTCTGTTGTCATCTGTTGTGTTTTATTTGACTGTACCGGATACATTTGATTCCGCTAAAAAGCTGGAAAAAGAAATCAAGCTTGTCAAAGAGGTGGAGAAGAAGCTTGAGGAAAAGGGGGCAAAAGAAAAGAATCCGCAAGTGAAAAAGGCGTTAAAGGAAGCAGAGCGGAAGCTTAGTCAAACAAAATCAGCAGAAGAAGCGTTAAAGGAATTAGAAAAGCAGTCGAAAAAACTAGAGCTACAAGCGATTAAGGAAAAAGAAAAACAAACGGCACTCGAGGATTGGCAGAATGAACTAGATCGGAATGGGTTAGGAAACTTGGCTAATCTGCTTGAGCAAAAAAATCTGGAGGCTTTTGAAAAAGAGTTGAAAGAATTAAATAAGAAATGGGATGAATTAAGTAAGGAGCAGCAAAAAGCCTTAAGTCAGCTTTCCAAAAAGGACTGGCAGCTATCGGATGAAGAGCTGGAGCAGCTCGTTGCTCAAATCGAAGAAGCTCTTAAATCTCCGGAAGTACTGAAACAACTGGCAGCCGCCCAAGAGGCGGTTCAAGAAGCAGGGGTCAACATGCAAAATCAAATGGTTTCGAATGGCATGCCGCCAACTCAAATGGCGTTTGCACCTCCAGGCCAGACGAGTGGAGGAAGGAGTCAGCCGCAGGGCCAATCACCAAATGGGAACGGGCAAACCCCGTCTCAAAATGGACAGTCAAACAATAGCAATGGCTCTGGGAATGGCAGTGGCAGCGGCTCCGGAAGTGGTTCAGGATCAGGATCAGGTTCGGGCACAGGCTCTGGTTCTGGTTCTGGCTCCGGCACTGGAACAGGATCAGGATCCGGAAGCGGTATGGGGGGCGGAGCTGGTCTTGGACAGGGTTCAAGGGAGCTGCTGACGATTCCGGAACGATTCCAAGGTGATACGAATGTCGAAACAGATGCAGGTACGATTGGTGAAGGTCAAACAGGTCAGCAGTCTGAAGGTACAGGTCCTGTTTTAAAAGGGAATATCAGGCCATATAGCGAAGTTTTTGAATCTTATGAGCAAGCCTATCGACAAAGTACAGAACGCCTGGATCTTCCTGCAGATCTTGGGGATATCGTCAAAAACTATTTTTCAACAATTGATCCAAACGAGGAGTGAAATAGATGTCATCTATGAAAGAAAAAGAGAAGCAATTTGCCATGGCAGCCGATACGGTTTCGAGAGTGACGAAGGAGATCAAATCCTTTATCGTGGGTCAGGAAGAGGTGATTGATCAAGTCTTATGGAGTATCTTTTCAGGGGGGCATGTGCTTTTAGAGGGATTACCCGGACTTGGAAAAACGATGCTGATCAAAACCATCGCCGAGTGTCTGGATTTGCAGTTTTCAAGAATCCAATTTACGCCTGATTTAATGCCTGCGGATATTACCGGAACGATGCTACTTCAGGCAGATGAAAATGGAAAACAGAAGTTTGTTTTTCATAACGGGCCTTTATTTGCCAATATTGTGTTAGCGGATGAAATTAACCGGGCGACTCCGAAAACACAAAGTGCCCTGCTTGAAGCGATGGGGGAGAAAACCGTTACCATCATGGGGGAGACCAAATCGATGGAAAAACCGTTTTTTGTTCTCGCTACCCAAAATCCGATTGATATGGAGGGCACCTACCCCCTTCCAGAGGCTCAATTAGACCGTTTTGTCTGTAAAATTCAAGTCCGCTATCCATCAAAGGAAGAATTAAAGGAAATCGCGATCCGAACAACGGGGATCCAATCGACTCCATTAGAAAAAGTTGCTACAGTCCAAGAGGTACTAGATTTGCAGCAGCTGGCAAAGGAAATTTTAGTTTCAGAGGATATCCTGAACAGTGCGGTCGAGATCATTTCAGCGACTCATCCAGATTCTGAGGAGGCTCCGGAAATGGCCAAACAATATGTCCAATTTGGAAGCGGACCAAGGGGACTTCAAAGCCTGATCCAAATGGCAAAAGCGCGGGCGATGTGCTTAGGCAGATATCATGTTTCAATGGGAGATTTGAAGCGGCTCGCTTTACCTGTATTAAGACACCGGCTCCTGTTAAATTTTGAGGGAGAAGCAAACGGGATTTCGACAGATGAGATTATTACAGAAATTATTGATCATACCATCAGCCAGGGAGTTAAAGTGAAATGAGCGGTGCTCATGCCCTGCTTGGCAGGCTTCAAAAAATGCGGCTGTTGGTTAAAACAAGGAAAAGAGGAATTCATAAAGGCTCAAGACAATCTAGCCATTTCGGGTCTTCACTGGAATTTTCCGATTTTAGAGTGTATCAGCCCGGAGATGATGTGAGGCAAATCGACTGGAATGTTTTCGGAAGAACCCAAAAGCATTATATTAAGAGATTTTTAGATGAACAGGAGCTGTCGATTGCCATTTATCTCGATGCTACATCCTCGATGAGACAAATAAAAAGTAAATGGGAGTTTGCGAAGCAGTTGGCCGGACTTTTAAGTTTTGTCGTGTTAGCCAGTGAGGATCGGTTACTTTTTTCACCGATTGCATCAGCAAACTCACAAACGATTCGAAGAAAAGGGGCTGTGTCCAGCAAAAGAACCTATTTAGAAATTCTTCAGCTGGAAGAACAGGACCAAACCGGAGATTTTATTACCAGTCTTCAAAACACCGTAACCAAAAATCAACAGCTTTCGATTCTGATCACCGATGGATTAGAGCCGCTTGATCGGGTGGAAGCACTTTTGAAAAAACTAAGCTCATTAAAACAGGAAATATGGTTTTTTCAAGTGTTAAGCAGCGAAGAGATCTCACCATCCTATGTGGGAGATTTGAAACTAATTGATAGTGAATCAAACGCTGCCGTCAATGTCAGTATTAATCCATCGATCCTTTCAGAATATCAAAAACGTCTAAACGAGCATAACAAAGAGATCGAAAGGCTATGCCGGCGCTATGGAGGCTATTACCTTCCTGTGTCCGACAAGGATAATCTGCAATCGATCTTTTTTCATGAACTATCTAACAGAGGTTTAGTAAGGTAAACGTGCTTGCCTGCTCAGAAATGAGGTGAATCAATGATTTTTTTATTTCCATGGTTTTTTCTCCTTAGCTTTTTCATTGCGGCTGTGATTCTTTTTTATTTTTTTCGAAAGCATTATGACGAGAGGAAAATCTCCTCCAACCTGCTTTGGGAGCAAGTTCTAAATGAATGGCAGGCCTCGCCCTGGCTGAAAAAGCTCCAGCAAAATCTATTATTCTGGTTACAAATACTTGCCTTGCTTTTGTTGATGTTTGCTCTTGTGCGGCCTTTTTGGATGCAAAATGTTTTAAAGGGCGAGCATCTCATTTTTATTATCGACCCATCTGCTTCGATGTCTGCTGAATGTGAGGACTCCACTCGCTTTACTCAGGCAAAGGAAGAATTGTTGGGGCTAGCGGGTAAGCTAAACGGCCAAGAGGTTACGTTGATTAAAGCAGGTGTGAAGCCGGAAATTCTATTAAGTAAGGAAACGGACGAACGTAAGATAAAGAAGAGCATTAATGGGCTGGAATTGTCGTATGACCATGAAGAAATGGAAAAATCAGTCAATCTCGCTGTATCCCTTTCTACCGGAAAAGACACGAGCATCCATATCTTTTCAGATTCAGTGAACAAAAAAGTGTTATCCGGTGTGGAGCAATATATAGAGGTACATAATATTGGCGAAGAGACAACGAATGTCTCACTGCTCTCGTTTGGAGTAGCACCGGTAGGGAATCAAATCTCGGGTGTTGCTGTATTGGAAAATCAGTCTCAAAAGAAAATTGAGCTGACCTTTCAGATTCATAGTGAAAAAGAATTACTATTTGAGCAACAGGTAACCGTGAATGCTGGGGAACAATTGGTTCAACAAATTCCCGCGCTTCCCGAGAAGCCCTATTATGAAGCGTCTATCAATGCGGAAGATGGATATGAGGTGGATAATCGGTTAACCTCCATCTTTACCGAAGCGAATCCGACCATCTATACAATAGGCGATGTCAATCCTTTTGCTGTTAAAGGCTTTCAAACGTTAGGTGTGGAGGTCGTACAAACAGACGCTAAAAATATCGATCCAAGTATGAATGGAATTTTTATCACAGAAGCGGGCTCTTTAAAAGAATTGCCTGAGCAGCCGTTGATTTTATTTCACTCGAGCAAAGATAAGATTAAGCTTAACGAACCAGTAACGGCTAAAAATGACTCCTTATTGCAATACGTTGATTATGAAAAAATCTATATTGGTTCCGCTTTTAAAGCATTGGACGGTGATTGGGAAACAGTATTAAAAAGTGGTCAGCTGCCGTTAATTCAAAAAGGGAAACAGAATGGACAACCCATGATTGTGGTGAATTTCGATTTGACCGATTCTGATTGGCCGCTGCAGCCTGGTTTTCCGATTTTTTTATATAACAGCTATCAATGGCTTTCCCAGCAAACCGACTTCCTGGGCTATTTTGGGCCTGGAGAGGAGAAATCGCTGAATGTAAGCGAAGGTGCCTCGCTTTGGGCGATTTATGACGGGGAGGACGAAAATCTGTATACGCTTGATTTGCAGAAGGAAAGTTTTAAGGCCCCGTATCTGCCTGGAACCTACCAAGCCGTTGCCAATGATAAAATCACCTATTTTTCTGTTTTAATTGATGAGCGTGAAAAACATCCAACTGTTGAGCCATCCTTTAAAATGAATGAGTTGAAGATTCAGGAAAATGGGGAGACGAAAAGCCGAAATGACCAGCTTTGGTTTTGGCTGGCATTGATTGCATTGGTATTCATCATAATAGAATGGGAGGTTTACCGTCGTGGCTTTAGAGGTTAAATTCCCGTTTCTCATTCTACTTTTGATTCCTGTTTTGTTTTTCGTCTTTTTATATGTAAGAAAAAATAGGAAAAAAGAATCCTATTTGATTGCCGGATTAAGAACGGCCATCTTCGCTTTGATCATTTTGGCTCTATCTGTTCCGCAAATCCTATTACCGGTCAAAGGGGAAACGACTATTTTTCTAGTGGACCGTTCAGACAGTATAAGAAATGCTGACGGTGCAGCGCTTGACTGGATTGAAAAAAGTGTAGAAAGTAAAGACAAGGATGATGCTTTTTCGATTGTGACCATGGGGAAAGATGCCTTTTTAGAGCAAGCCCTTGGCGAACAAAAGGTATCTGTGACCGATATTAACACGAAAGTGGATGGTGGAGAAACGAATATAGAAGCAGGATTTCAATTCGCTACATCACTCCTTCCGATGGATTCGGGAGGAAGGATCGTTCTCCTTTCCGATGGAAACGAGACCATCGGCAGCAGTAAAGAAGCGGCAAAGTTATTGAAAAATAGAAACGTAGAGTTAGATTATGTCCTGATCGATCACGCTAACAAAGCGGATATGTCGATTACCGATTTAGAGGTGCCGCCTTCCATGTACAAAGGGGAAGAAGCTCAGATTAGCTTGACGATTGACAGCAACTCTCATAAGAAGGCAACAGTAAGAATATCGGTGAATCAAAAAGACGTCTTAACAGAAACGGTTGAAGTGAAGGAAGGGAAAAATGTTTACCGTTTTGCCCATAAAGTCGAAGATACAGGAATGACCGTCTTTAAAGGGGAAATTGCAGCGGAGGATGATACGTTCATCGAAAATAATGCCATGTACACCGTCTCCAATGTAAAGGGAACTCCAAAAGTTTTAGTCGTACAAGGGAAGGACAGCGGTCAGATTGTGGCCATTTTGGAAGGTGCCGGGCTTGTAGTCGATTCCATTACGCCAGAAAAACTTCCAACTGTGCTTTCAGGCTATCTATCCTATCAATCGATTATCTTTAACAATGTACCAGCAACCGTCATTTCTGAGAATCAAATGAACTTAATTGAGAGAGCAGTTAAGGAATTTGGCACCGGATTTGTCATGGCTGGAGGCGATGAGAGCTTCGGTCTCGGCGGTTATTTTAAAACACCGATTGAAAAGCTGCTTCCCGTGGACATGGATATTAAAGGGAAAAAAGAAATGCCATCGCTCGGGCTCATGATTGTGATGGACCGTTCCGGCAGTATGACAGGAAATAAATTAGAACTGGCAAAAGAAGCAGCCGCCAGGTCAGTCGAGCTTTTACGAGAAGAAGACACATTAGGATTTATCGCTTTTGATGACCGGCCATGGGTGATTGTGGAAACGAAGCCTCTTAAGGATAAAAAGGATGCGGTCGATAAAATTCTCTCGATCACACCGGGCGGCGGCACAGAAATCTATTCTTCTCTTGAAATGGCTTATCAGGAGCTCGAAGACCTAAAGCTGCAGCGGAAGCATATTATTTTGTTAACAGATGGCCGGTCGGCAACGAATGGAAGCTATGAAAGTTTAATAGAAGAAGGAAAAGAAAAAAATATTACCTTGTCCACAGTGGCGATCGGAACGGATGCAGACCGCGGTCTTCTCGAAGATTTAGCCAATCAGGGATCAGGAAGGTTTTATGACGTACCCGATGCTTCTGTGATTCCAAGCATTCTGTCGAGAGAAACCGTTATGGCTACACGGACTTATATAGAAGATCAGCCATTTTATCCGGTCATTGCACCAAATCCTGATTGGTCGCTGCTTGCCCAGGATGGAGTACCTCAAATGAATGCTTATATCGCGACGACTCCAAAGTCCCGTGCACAAGTACCTTTTTTAAGTGAAAAAGAAGACCCGGTTCTTGCTGAGTGGCAGTATGGGATGGGGAAAACAATCGCCTTTACTTCAGACTTCTCAGGAAAATGGTCAGGAGACTGGGCACGCTGGGAGAAGTGGCCTGTATTTATGAACCATCTAGTCACAAGAACATTGCCCCAGTTCGAGACGGATCCTTATAAAATCTCTTTGGATAAAAAAGATGGACAAACCATCGTTAATCTTGAAGCAGTCAGTCAAAATTCTCTTCCAATCGAAGCCGCGGTGGTATCGGAAGAAGGTGCTAAGATTGAGACGAATTCGAAGCTGGTTGCTCCTGGAAGATATGAATTATCTATACCTGACAGCAATGGCATGTATTTTCTAAATGTAAAACAAACGGATCAATCTGGTGGTGTCCATGTATACCAAACAGGCTTTACGGTTCCTTACTCTGATGAATACTTACTAAAAGCGCCCAATAAAGACTTGCTGAAAGAGCTGGCGAACATAACGGGCGGCAAAGAGCTTTCCAGTGAAAAGGAATCCTTTCGACCTATTGACGCAACGAATTACTTGAAACAGCCGATTAGTCAATGGCTGATTCTGCTTGGCTTTTTATTGTTTTTTACCGAAATCGCGATTCGCCGGTTTGGGGCAGCGCGTCTATTCAGTTGGTTTAACAAGCGAAATGGTTCAGCAGTACAACCAAATGTGGCGGAACCACTGCATGTAAAACCGAAAGCCATTGAAAAGATAGAAAAGGTGGAATTGGTGCAGGAGGAGGGAAAGTTGGTTGAGGGCAGAACCCCTTTGAAACGACAGAAGCGTCAGAAAAAAGCAGTCAAACCCATCACAGCAGAAGAGCGGGAAGAGCGGATGAAACGGTTGTTGGAAGCGAAAAAACGGAATGATCGATAAGCTGTGCCAGAGGGACGGTTCGAGACCACTGAAAAAGTCACTTATTTTTAAACGATTTATTTGCCACTGAGTCAATTTTTCAAAAAAACCGCTGGTTTTTTCAATAAAATGGTAATCAAGCGAATTAAATGTGGTTCTAGTAGTGGTCCCTTATTCTTCAAATCGTTTCCGTATCCCTTATTGGGTACAAGAAGATGGACAGATCGTAATCGTAGAAGTGAAGGCTTCGGTTGAAGATTTTCGCCAGGATAAAAAATGGAGAAACTACCTGGATTATAGTGATGAATTCTAGTTCTTACTTACTCATACGGATCAGCGAGCATACTATCAAAGGAATACATAGGGGTAGGATTGTTGCAAGTTAAGAAAAGCACTATCGGGATTGTGGAACCTCATAACTTACAGCATACAGCAAAGGAACGGGAAAAATTCATTTCTCAATTAATAGAGTGTTATTAAAGAAATATGTGTACGGTTACTAAGTGTACCGTACACTTTTTATTTTCTATCGTAATGCCATAGTTGGCTGAGATTAAATACAGGAAGGCTGCCATTTATTATGGGGAGAGGTAACAAAGAATTTTAAAGGATAAAATTTTTATCAGGGGCCCTACCAACTAAAAGCTCTTATCTATACTAGGGGTACAGCTAACTCTAACTGGAAGTTTTATACTCCGTTTAAATAAAAAAGGCTGTTATCTTCATGAAAGAAATTAACAGCCTCAAAACAGGAAACATATTTCCAAAGGGGTACCATGATTTTACAAATAACAAGTCGAACTTTCAAGAAAAAAGTATCAGCTTCATCGCAGCTTTTTTATGGATTCTTAGGCTAAAAACGAATGTACCAACTAACTCTACTGATCCATTATCCAACATAAAAATTAAATATCAAACCCATGTATCCAATTTTTCCAATGCATACGTTTCACCTGATTTTAAAAGCGCCATTATCTCATGATGAAGGGGGGAGAGTACAGGTGTTTTGATATTTTCAACTGAATCATCAGTAAAAAGGTCATCAAATGAAATTTGGTCCAATATTTTACCTCCTTTTGTTTAATAGATTTTCTGTAAAAGCGACATTTCTTAGGAAAAAAGAGATAATAATATTACTCCTGTAAATCCTAAATAGTCCACCCCTAAAAGGTGAACTATTTTAGTATATTTTTATACATTTCGATTAGGTGATCAACGGAAGAATCAATCATACTTACTGCCATTTCTTTGGCTCCAGAATAATTTCTTACTTTATCACTCATCCCAAAATCAACAATCTTAAAAGAAAAAGGGTCTATAACAATGATATGTTCAATTTTTACATCCCCGTATATCCAGCCGCATTCCAACATTAAATACATTTGGACCTTCAGTTTGGTACGAAAATCTTCTATGGGTACTTCATTTGACCTGCAATATTCAAAAAGGTCCTGCCCTTCAATTTTTTCCATATACATTGACTTTTCTGCCATATCGTATGCGTAAAGTTTGGGAACAGAAGGGATTCCTTGCAAATCAATGGTAGCATCTATTTCATTTTGCATTTCATCAACATAGCGAGAATTTAATTGCTTAAGGAGTACATTTTCAGAATGATATAGCAAACTTCGGCTACCTTGTTCTGGATAAAATTCAAAATCACCTTCCAAGATCTCTTCTTTCAGTTCTGGTGTAAGGTTCTCTTCAATAAATTTCATAATTAAGTCCCCTGGTTCAATAAATAAAAAAATCGTCTTATTTTTCTCTACGTCTATCCAACGCTTCGGCAGCTAATCTCGCTTTTTCTCTAGTAGTATTAATGTATAACAAAGAAATATCGGAAGAAGTATGGCCTAGCTGGGACATAATTAATGGGATATCTCCATTTGTTTGTTCAGCAAGATTCGTCGCATAAGTATGTCTTAATTTATGGGGAGACATCCTTTTGTCAAAGGACTTTGTTAATTTATAAACGATATCTTCAATCGCTCGGTTCGTTAATGGCATAGTCTCATTCTTATACAATTTCACATATACAAATTCATTTTCGCCGTTTCCAGCTTTGTATCTTTCATTTCTAACAGAAAGATAGTTCTGTAGGTCTTCCATTGCAGATGGGGTAACGGATACAGTATCTTTTTTATTTCCTTTTCTTATGACACTGATTTCTTTTGAAGTAAAATCAATATCCTTAATACGTAAGTTTGATAGTTCATTTACCCGGACTCCAGTCCCTAAAAAAAGGGAAAGGATGCTAATATTCCGCTCTTTATCACGTCTAAAATATTTTAGCTCAGAAGGGGAGAGTGATTGCTCATGTTCACTCTTAATATAATCCAAAAATTCTAGATCCTTATCTCCAATGAATATTTTTTTGCTAATGTTATTTGCCCTTTCATTAAAAGTCTCCTTCACCTTGGTTACTTCAATTTTTTGCATTACATTTCGGTGGAAGTAAGGTTCTTTATTTTCTAATTCTGCCTCAATAGTAAGATATTTAAATAAAGAGCGAAGGGAGGACTTATGGCGGTTGACGGTCTTGGGATCAATTTGTTTCGTTTCATCATCGTTTTTTGACACTTTAAATTTTTTTCTGGCCAAATACTTAAAATAATTCCTTGCTTCATCCAAAGTAATTGCTTCCAGTGTATCAGGAGAAATATCTTTGATCTGTTCACACTTTGCAATTCCTTCGGCTATTAACCAATTAAAAAAATCACGAAAATCCCTAACATAATTAAAAAGGGTGATGGGGGAGCGGATGTCTTGTTTGGCATCAACGTATTCCACCACATATTTAGGCATTTCCTTTAGCAAGATTTCTAATTGACTCTCAAATTTTTCATGTTGTTTAGAAATTGCCATAAAAACACCTCAACATAGAAGAGTAGTTGCTTAATAATATCATAGAACAAATGTTCGTATAATACAATTTTTACGAAGAATAATAGAGTTATATATTAAGTTTTACTTTTCTTCAAAGCCTAAAGTCTCTGGTAAAAATATGTTGTGTTCTTCACCTATTTTAATAAACTTTTCATTAATATCTGTGTTATCCCTCAGAAAACTCACTAATGCATCTCGTGCTTTAAAAGGGTAGGGATTAGCAATAAAAGTATTTGCAATATTTCTAACTATAACTTGGTCTATTTCAAAATTTTTCAGGTAATATAACGCAATCCTTACCTTTTTGTTAGCCCATTCAAAATTGTTAATGAGCCTTCCTTGTTCTTGATAATCAATAAATATTGCTTGTCTTAGTTGTTCGATAAAACCATTATCAATTAATATCTCCCAATCAGCCTCTTTAACGTTTAAATCGAATCCTTTATTGATTGTTTTCAAATATACGTTAATTCGTTTATCAGTTGGAATAATGTCATAACGAAGTAGTGCTGCAAGTAATGAAAGAGACACTTTGGAACCTTTTAATAAATGAACTCTCCAAGTTTTGCGCAGTATTTCTTCAAATTGAAGAAAATATTGAAGCCTGCTAGGTCGGTCTTCAATAAAAGTTAGGTAGAATTCTTCATTTTGGGTAATCTTTTCAGTAAACTCTCTAGAGATAGTTTGATCCGCAAGTATAAGTGCTTCAATGAATTCCAGTTCTCTATCATTTGTAAACAAACCAAAAGGGTATTCTTCCTCAAACATCTCAAATAAGGCAGAAATAAAACTTGCTACATTTGATTGGTCTATAATTTGTTTACATTCATTTATTAAATAATCAAAAGACTTATCTTCTGCAGTATAGTTTGTGTCAAAGTGAATCTTAATTTTATTTATTAAGGAACTTTGGCTACCTGGTAATACAAATTGATTTATATTAGCTTTAATAAAATACCATAAGGACTCAACATGAACATCGGTGATAATATTCCTTTTGGAATGTGCACAGTCATTCCTTCTGTTCTTCCAGTATATTGCCTGTTGACGTAAATCCTCATTTATATCAAAAATTTTTTTATTTGAATCACTCTTTTTTATACATTCAATTACTTCTGCATCCCAATTATCATCATCTCGAAGTTTATTATGAATAGCACTCCATTGGTGTTCATTTATATGGTCTGGCTTACCAGCTTTTAAAACTCTTTCTTTGATAATTGTTTGAAAAGCAAGGTATGAAAAAAGAAGGGAAGCTCTGTAAGCGGATGCTTTATAACATTTTGCTGACTCTTCAAATAAGGTATTTACTTCAGCTGAAAATTGTCTTTCCGAAACCCATGTTTCAATATGTAATTGCATAATAACCTCCTATTTTGTTGTGCTTTTTATAAAATAAACCTAAATTAAATATGGGATAAGCATGAATTATAAAGTATGTGGAATCTCTGTGTATCACACAATTTATGAATATTTAATTCTTCTTTTTATTACTCCTCATTTTCTTGGAATTTTATTTGGTCAGTATCATCTTCTGGTTTAGGTTTTAAAAGTTTACCATTTTCATCCAAAAAGAAT
Organism: Bacillus sp. (in: firmicutes); assembly: GCA_031177865.1. Taxonomy (GTDB): domain Bacteria; phylum Bacillota; class Bacilli; order Bacillales; family Cytobacillaceae; genus Neobacillus. Next base: position 20,719 of record JAPSKD010000030.1, read on the forward strand.
GTTGCTGAGGCAGGTTTATTATTTATTTGGCTTAGATATGTAACATAAACATTCTTACTAATGGTTGGATTTTCAAAATAATGAAAGACGACTTTTTGAATATTTTTCGCAACTGATTCATACACTTGAGGGTGATCTAGCTGGTCTCCATACTTTTCAAGCAATTGACCAATCCAAATACATGCATTATGTCTTATTACGGGATTTGCTCCTATAGCAGCAACATTTCCTATGTCATTATATAATATAAATTGTTCAAAATTATTTTCGTTAGGATCCACAGTTTGTAAGCTAAATTCATTATTTAATTCATTGTATTCAGCTAGCATTATAGGCCCTATTGGATAATGATTAACACCCATATTTAAGTTGTTTATACTACGATATAGTTCCAGTATAATATCGGTTAAATTATATGTATTTGGTTTAGCGTTGAATAAAAATGTTCTTAATATTCTGGCCGCTAAAAATGTACTTTCCGTTCCCGCAGTTGCTAAAAAAGCATTGTTAGTAATTTGAGTGATTTTACGTGAAAAATCAGATATTAAATTATTATCTCCTAGAGTTGTTGTTCGAGTATCACTTACAATAAGTATGCCATTAGGGAGTTTTACACCTACTATCAAAGTCATAAAATTCATCACCTTTAAGTTTAAAATGTTAATACATAAAATAGACTCTCATACTAATTATACCAAACGTTTATTCTACTATCTATTATTATTCGTAAAATTGGGATTATACGAATTGTTGATGTGATTATTAAATAAGCTTCCCTTTTATCGAGTGACACAAAACTCCTTAAAAAAATGACTCGATAGTTCAGGTAATCTTGTTTAGAATATTATAATGTAAGCTTTTTGAATGTCCGGAGATTTGTGTCACCATTATTTCAATATCTCTAATATAAGTCTTCAACAATAACGCCCTTAGATACTCTTAAGCTCTTACGAGTTGTTCTTTTTGTTTTTACAACGAGGACACCACGTACCTTGTTTAATGTTGTTAGGTTTTGCCTTCCATACATGCCCTTCGCTACATTGCCATATTAAATGGGTTTGACTATCTAGGTATTCATTTGATAGACACTGTCCTCCCCTCGAAAGAGCAATTTTGTTCATTTCTTCTATTGTTAATTTCCTTTTTGCAGCTGCTTGTTTTTTACGGCACTTTTCACACCAGTTACCACCTTTTATTCCACTTGGAGAAGCAAACCATCTATGCCCTTTACTACATTCCCATTCCAACTGCTCTCTACTGTTTATATAGGTTGTTGATAAACATTTACCGCCACGTTCTTCAGCTATTTGATACATTTCTTCAATTGATAATGGATGGTTACCATTACAAACAGAACACCATTGACCGCTCTTTATATCGTTTGGTCTTGCGTCCCACTCATGACCATACTGGCACATCCAGGAGAGCTTTGTTTTATTATTATAATAATGGTTAGAAAGTAGCTTACCACCCCTGCTGATAGCAATTTCTCGTAATTCATCAAGTTTATTGGAGCCTCTGTAGAATATATCCATATTAATATTTTCTGGCTGTGTAACGACTTCTGCTTTATACTCAACTAATTTCGCATGAATAAAATGTATCAATTCGCTATCAGTGGTAATGGTGTAAGGAATTATGATAAGGTTGATCCCTTTTTCTATACAAAGTTTTTGTTTACGTGAATCATCCTCCTTACGACGAGAGAATTCGCTTTGGGAACGATGAAAAAATTCTACAAACTCATAATGTTGAATACCATTATACTCAAACGCAGTTTTAATATTACTGTTGTAACCGTCTAATTCAAGTCCTTGTAATATCTGCTTAGTTGGTTTGAATGGAAGTCCGGTTAGATTCTCAATTATATAGCGGCATTTATTTTCAGTTAAATTAAAACGACAATAACTACACCAGTGACCACTCTTAACAGAGTTCGGTTTACTCTCAAATATATGTCCATTCGCACATTGCCAAATTAGGTTTGAGTGAGCATTAGTGTATTCGTCTGAAAGGCATTTACCACCCCTTGATTTTGCCAATTCTTGCATTTCCTCGATTGTGTTCCTTTTGTTTTCCCCCCTCTTTTTTACGGAACATACAGTACAGAATCCACCATTTTTAATCGCTACCATTATTCCAGAGTAAGAAGCGGTAAATTCGTGTCCCTTATCACATTTCCATCTCAAAGGTGAATGATTATTTAAATAGGTTTCAGACAGACAAATAGCACTATGTTTTTCGGCAATAATACGCATTTCTTCAATGGTTTTCTTTTTATTTCCTGCACAAGCTTTACACCAGGTTCCATATTTCACTTTTGCTGGTCTAGCATACCAAATATGTCCTTTTGCACACATCCACTCAATAGGTGTCTGGCTATTTGTATAATCCATAGATAGGCATTTACCGCCCCTTGATATAGCTAATTCTTTTAGTGTTTCAATAGTAATATTAGAACCCATTTATTTCCCCTGTAATTTAGATATTTAAAATGTATTTTCATTATTCAACAGTTCAATAGGAACATCAACAAAATAATGCCTAAATCTTTCCTGGTCCAACGCACAAAGTTTCTTGCATTAAATTAATATTATATGAAGTTATTTAGTTTTTCTTTGACAATACAAAAGGAGGATTAAATCCCCCTTTCGTTATCTAATACTCTGAATAAGAGTCTTTCCCTTTATGTTCTTAGCCTAGCGCCGGAACCACCATCTTAATAAACAAAGTTATTTTAAATGGTTAATTGCATTTTTCAATTGGCCAGCTATACCTGAAAGATTAACAGTATCTAACTTGCTAAAATACTGACCAGTTTCCATTATATATATTGAGAACTCCATAATTATGCCTTCCGGTATTTCGTTGTGGTTTATAAGATTTACAACGATAGCTTGAACAGCCCATTGGTCCAAATCTGTTGCAATATACCATAATTCTTTTAGCAGACTTAACCTGCATAAAGGATAATTCTCAGTTGACTCATATAATCGAAGTAGGAAGTAACCAAATGAATTTAAAGAAGAAAATGGCCAACCGGTTATCAGACTTCCAAGACCAACTTCCGTAAGATAGACTTTACAAGGGCTCAAAAGAAATAGCTAATAAATAGGCCTATAAATAGTAGAAAACCAAAAATGGTGTTCGTTTGGGCTGTTGCTTTCATTGCCATAACTATATTCATAGGGAGTTCTCTACCTAAAAATCCCTTAATAGCTTTAACCGGTTTAGGCGCACTTAATAATACAAGGAAAAGCCAGAGAGTTGCATTGCCTGCTATCACTAATCCAGTCAACCATATATAAGCAATAGAAAATAAGAATGATAGGAAGTAGATTGCTTTTTTATGCCCCATCAAAATGGCTAATGTCTTTCGACCCCCCCTTTTTATCTTCTTCTATATTACGAATGTTGTTAGCAAGATTAATAGCTCCTACAAGGATTGCAACGGGAATAGTTTTAATCTTCAATAACAGCGCCTTTGTTTATTACTAAATTCTCTGCTTTAATAAATACTTGATTTGCGATCCACATGACGAGATACGCTAATAAACTAACACTAAAAAATGGTATAAACCCAGGCACAATAGTTAATAGAACATATAAAAGAAACAAGCAGAAGATCATTCCAAAGGTAAAGTGTGGATATGAAGCACCTAAAATAAATGCATATTTTAAGTACTTGCTTATTTTCCAATCATAATGAACATAACTAGGAAAAATATAAAGTAAGACAATGAGAAACAAGAAGCTAATGACTAAAACGCTATATCTTAGTATGGTGTAGAATATTCCTTCGGTTGGGATTAATGCTAGATCAACATATAAAATGTAGCCGAAAATAACTAAGATTGCACCAAGTATATTTGATTTTACAAATTCTTTACGATAGGTTTTCCAAAATGTCGAAAATACAGGAACATCGTTTTGTTTTAATACCCATTTACGGATGATTGTAAACAGGGCAACAGTTGCTGGCATAAACCCTAAGAATACAATCCCTGCCAATGTAAAAACAAGCCAAAGGAAGTTTACATATGCAAGCCTTGATATCCATTCACTTATTTTGAAAAATCCGCCAGATAGCCCACCTAATCTCATATTTGCAGCCTCCTTAGATAGAAGAAAATCTAACTATTTACCTTATTTTCAACCTTTAACATACTTTGGATGTTGATTGGCGCCTTTTCTTTTACCGATCTCCATACGGCTTCACCAATAGCGATAGAATAAGCTCCTGCAATAGTTCCTGCCATTATCTCATAGGATCTTCTTGGATCAGGACCTAAGAAAATATCCTCTAAGAGAATCGGGTCTCCTCCACCATGTCCTCCTGGTGTTTGAACAACATGAATAATTTCCTTTGATCCAAATAATGGAAAGTATTCAATCGTTTGTTCAGGTACTGGAAAGGGCACTCTACTTGGTGCATGAAATTCTGTTGTTTCAATTCTGCCCTTTGTACCATTAATGGCTAGACGATAGCCTTCATATGGTAAAGAAAAATTAATAGAGTAGCTTAACAGCGCTCCTTTGTCATACTTTACAGTTGCAGCATATGTGTCTTCGATGTCAATCTCCGAATCAAAAATACAAGCATCAGGACGATAGCCTGTATAATTACTAGCACTCATATCTTTCATCGTATAATGATCATCTTCAACATTTGCCGTCTCGATTCGCGTACTCCATCTCATAAAATACTCACATTTATGTTTTACATGACATGTACCACAAAAGCGATTATCTCCCATTTCAGGATTGTGTTCACCTTCTGGTCCGAAATAATTTAGTGCACCAAACGCAAATACTTCAACTGGATTTTGATCCAGCCACCAATTGATCAAGTCAAAATGATGCGTTGATTTATGTATTGATAGTCCACCGGAATACTTCCGTATCCGATTCCAACGTTTGAAATAGCTCGCTCCATGATAAGTGTCAATATACCAGTTTAAATCGACAGATGTAATTCTTCCAATCTTTCCTTCTAGTAGTAGTTCTTTGATTTTTCTGTGAAATGGACTATAACGATAATTGAATGTAACAGTCACTTTTCCTTTGCTTTTTGCCTCTGCTTTTAGTACTTTTTTTACATCTTCAACATTGGTGACCATAGGTTTTTCTGTAATTACATCCAAGTCATGAGCAAGTCCATTCAGAATATAATCTACATGTGTATCATCTCTACTTGCTACAATTAATGTATCCGGTTTTGTATCTTCAATCATTTGTTGAAATTGCTCAGGTCCATATGTAGGAACATTGATTAATTGTGGATACCCTTCCTTACAGGCGGAAAATCTATAATCATCATAATCTAGCAGCGCAACAATTTCGTTGTTAGAAGAGAACTCGTTTAATAAAGGTTTAATAAACATTTTCATTGCTCTATTGCTTAATCCACATATCGCATACTTCCTCAATTCATATCACCTCTTAATTATTTGTGTTTACCAATTCAGATAAAATGTTATAAGCTTCATCTTGAAATTTTGTGAACTTTGGAATAATTCCTACCATTTCAGCAGAGCCTTTGTAATTAAGATCCTTTAATAAGGATGACTCTAGTGGTATAGGTAACGCATAAATATGGATATTCCCATCTTCATCTTTCAACTGATATTCTTTAATATCGTTTTTATCGTTTTTATCGTTTTTATCATTTGTATTTTTGATTTCATCCAAAGCATGTAAACCAACCGGATCGAAAATGGATGACAATAACTCCTTTTCCATAAGTATGAGATCTCCTGAGTGGTCCACGAACTCTACAATCAATTTTTCAGGCATTGGATTATGAAACTCAACATCAATATTTTGATCTCCTTTTGAACGGTCGTTAATGATTGTTTGTATTTTTTTTTTT
>JAPSKD010000318.1 GCA_031177865.1 Bacillus sp. (in: firmicutes)
CTCCGGTCGTTCTTGGCGATTTCTTAAGAATATCGAGAATTTCCCTGCGGATTGGATGTCCCAATGCCTTAAAAACGGTGGAAAGCTCGTCGCTCATTACATTACACGACCCTTTCGTTAGGAATGCAAAACACGTGACCAAAAGGTAACATGTTTTATAAGTGACCCTATGGTAACATATCGGTCATTATCAGTCAAGAAGACCGTGAAAAACCCCTCTATCCATTTAGAAGAGGGGTTTTTCAATAATTTAGCGATCTTTATATATTAGCTAAATTTATGCATTTCCTTGCCTTCGCAAATAAGACCATTAATTTTATCTATTACTTGAGGTAGCTCTGACAAAGTTCTAATGGTGAAATCTGCTCCATTTTTCAAAAAAACATCTTCTGTCTTTTGAATGACTTCTTCCTTTTCAGATTGAGATAGGGAGTTGTATTCTTCCTGGTCAAGACCCATTTCAGAGCTTCCAACAATGACACCTACCGACCAGACACCGGCATTAATAGCCTCCTTGATATCTGAGACAGTATCGCCTGCTTTCACAATCTTCCATCCTGCCGTAAATTTCATACCTTCCATATTACGGTAAATCATATAAGGATATGGCCTGCCATAGGAACCCGTCTCATCCGGTGTAACAATAAAGTCAGGACTGTAGCCTTTTTCTTTGGCATTTGGAATGACAATATCCATCATGGATCTTGTATACCCAGTTGTTGAACCAATTTTTAAACCTTGATTTCTTAAAATTGATACAGTTTCTATGACGCCCGGGATAGGGTCAGTATATTCCATTAAAGAGGCCATAAGTGCCGGTTCAAATTTTTCATATAATGTAGTGACATCGTTTTCGTTATAGCTTCTTCCATATTTCTCTTCCCATAATGCAGCTATTCTTGGTGCAGACAGCATTGCACGGATATGGTCGATTTTCAGCAGCCCCATAGGTGCTCTTGCTTCCTCCATTGTCACGTCGATCCCTGCATCCCTGAAAATATCAACAAAAACGTTAACAGGGGCAAAACACCCGAAATCAATTGCTGTGCCAGCCCAATCCAATATTACGCCTTCAACTTTATTCATTTTGCCATCACTCCCATATAGTTTTCGATAATATCACATAAATCTTTTATGTCTTCTTCATAAATTTCACCTATATTGCCAATCCGAAAGGTATCTGCATCTGTTAATTTACCAGGGTAAATTACATATCCTCTCTCTTTTACAAACCTATAAAACTCATCGAATGAAAAGTTGTCTTTCGGATATAGAAATGAAGTAATGATAGGCGATTGTTTCTCTTCTGAAATAAACGCCTTGAACCCAGCTCTTTCAAGTCTTTCTCTTAATATACGATTATTATGTTGATACCTGTTGTTTCTAGCATAAATTCCTCCTTCTTCCATTAATTCATCCAAAGCTTGGGAAAAAGCTGCGACAACATGGGTAGGTGATGTATAGCGCCATTTCCCATCCTTATCCATTTCCTTCCATTGATCAAACAAATCCAGAGATAAACTTCGGGCATTCCCTTTGCATTTTGTGAGCTTTTGAAGCTTTGCAATGACAAACCCAAACCCAGGAACCCCTTGAATGCACTTATTGGCGCTGCTAATCAGGTAATCAATTCCTAATGCCTGTACATTGATATCCATTCCGCCAAAACTGCTCATGGCATCAATAATCAGTGTTTTATTGTAATCCTTCGCAAGCTTTGAAATCATATCAATTGGGTTGAGAATACCAGTTGTCGTTTCACAATGAACCATTATCAAATGAGTAATATGACTGTCTTCATCAAGAATGCTTCTTAGATCTGATTCCAATGGCACCTGATCATATTCAACTCGATGTTCTTTATAGTCAATACTTATATATTGAGCCATTTTTACGATGCGTTCCCCATAAGCACCGTTTGTGATAATCAGTGCCTTATCATTCTTTCCTATAGCAGTTGTCATTACAGATTCAACAGTGAATGTGCCGCTTCCCTGCATAAGTACAGCCGTGTATGAGGAGCTGTCCGCACCTGCAAGCTGAAGGAGCTGTGTTCTTATTTTCTGTGTAATCTCTTTATATTCTCCATCCCAGGTGCAGCGGTCAAACAGCATTTCCTCTTTAACCGTGGATGTAGTTGTTAATGGACCTGGTGTTAAAAGCTTATAGCCTGTCATTTCTTCCACCTCTTCTGTTTTATTTGGATGAGTTAAAAATGTCCTGATGTTTCTGCAATAATTCAACGGTTAGCGGAGCTTCGAATTTTCTTGGATGTGCTGGTTCATTTTTTTCAGCAACCTTTTCTCCCTCATAAAGAGCAACCGGGTAGTGCTTTATAAGTTCTTCTCTGGCATCCTTTATAATCACTTCAGCCATTTCCATCGCAAGCTTTGTTTTGTCACTATCCTTTTTAACTACTGCAAGGGATTCCGCGAGTGAAAAATTCCCTTCTGCAGGATCGATAAATTCAATAGGGACACCAGACTCTTTGGCTTCTACTGCTTGATGTCTGAGGCCAAATCCGGCAGCTGCCTCTCCAGCCTGCACTTTCTTAATTGGTCCTGAACCTGAACTCTCAAGGTGCGGCCCGCTATTTTTGATCAAGCCCTTAAGTATGGCTTTCCCCTCTTCTTCACCGTACTCCGATAGGATTGCCTGAATAAGCAGCCATCCTGTAGAAGAATCCATGATATTTGGAATGGCTATTAATCCTTCATATTCCTTTGCAGTTAAATCTTTAATGGATTCCGGCATGTCTAAACCTTTTTGCTTAAGAACTTCTGTATTTACAAAAATCGAGCCGGTAATCGCTAAAATGGGAGAATAAAAGTCTGCTGTTGTTTCCAAAGGATCTGAAGAAAATGTCAAAGGTATAAACATGGAATGCTTTGTTTGTGCACTTTCAAGAAAATAAGAGCTCATTGTGACAATATCTGCTTCAACTTGATCCCCTTCAGCGATCAGCTTGCCGCCTAATTCTGAAGTCCCCAGGCTCTGCAAGACATATTTTCCTTCGTATCCAGCCTCTTTCAATGCATTCTTTATAGCCATTACGGCCTCTTCGTCACCATTTGTCTGAATGACAATTTGTTCTTCCCCTGAAGCAGTATTGCTGCTGCAGGCGCCCAGCAGAACCGGAATCCATATAGCGAGCACTGCCATCAAAAGAGTTTTTACATTTTTCATGACCCCTTCTCCTCACTTCTATTAATTGTTTTTAATGATAGACTCATTGAACTCTCCTTTTGCAGATAATCACAAAAGACTTTGACCACTAGATTTGTAGCGAAAATCAGCAATGATAAAACAAAGATTTCGTTAAACTTGGCAAAGTGCTGAAGCTCCTTTATTTTGCTTGCGACCATTGAGGTTTGAGCGGTTACTAAAAAGATAACGCCACTGATTGTCACCATGGAATTGATAAAATAATAGCTGAACATTTCAAGCAGGGTTTTGACTGAATTTGGAACAATCACGCGGTATACAGTCTTAACCCAGCTGTCTCCCAGCAGTTCCCCTGTGGTTTCCCATGTCGGGTTCATTTTCATTAATGAGTTTTTAGCCATTAAATAAGGTGTTGTAAAGTAATGAACCATATTGCATAGGATGATGATCATGAAGGTCCCTTGTAAGCTGCTGCCGTTAAAAAGGAGCATATAAGAGATTCCCAGAACCATCCCTGGAACTGTATTCGTCATCATTGAAACAGCATCCATTGCCTTTTTTCCCTTTAAGGGAGTGCGGACATTCAAAAGAGCAGAGCAATACGCAAGCAAAGTCCCTCCGATTGCTGTTAATACAGCAATGATAAGGGAGTTTCGATAGACGGCCAATAAATCGCCCGATTGTAAGATAGTTTCAAAATGCTTAAGAGTAAAGGTCATATCATAGGGAAAACTATTTAAAAATGGCGCTATTAACATTACAGCAAAGATCGATAAAACACCCGCCAATATCAGCGATGAAATCAAACCCAGTGATACATCCCGAAATGTATTCGGGACCATTTCTATTTGTGAAAAGTTATCATAATGAAAATTAAACCTTTCAAGATAATTTAATAGCATGACTCCTAGGATTGCCGGCATGAGCATAAGAACGGCAATGACGGCTCCATTATTAAAATCGGGTATTGATCCCAGCATGACCTGGTAAAGCTGAGTTGCAGCAACAGTATAGGCTCCTCCTATTGATGCGGGGATCCCAAAATCAGTGAAACTTAGAACAAAGGATAATACATAAGCTCCGCCCAAGGTGCCAAGCAGAGGCCGGATAATGGTATTCCAAAAACTTCGGGCATTTCCATCACCCATAAGCTTAGAAACGACAATAAATTTCTTATCTATGTATATAAACGAGTTAGAGATTAATAGAAATGCTGCCGGAATGGTGTAAATGACATATCCAATCAATAAACCATTAAAACCATAAATATTAAATAGGCTATCGCCGAAAATGCTGGTGATCAGGCCCTGATTTCCGAAAGAATACATAATAGCAAACCCATACGTTATTGTAGGAAGCAGCATGGGAATGAGCACGCCTGCTTTGATCATCGATTTTAATGGCTGAAAAAGCCTGGTGCAATGGATGCTGTAAGCCAGGATAAAAGCCAGGGCAGTAGTTATGATGCCTGTAAGAGCCGAGATTTTAATACTATTGATAAAACTTGCAGCCATCTCCTTATTTGCCAGAACCGAAAGGTAATGATCTGCAGTAACCCTCTCTCCAATCCCAAAAGAGCGGACAAATAAGATAATTAAGGGCACCAATAAAAAGAGTGCAAATAGAGTAAGAATCGTGATATAAAGAAATCTCATTTCTGGTCTGGATTTAGGCATATTTCTCACCAAAAAGGTTATATATGTTTTGCCTTTTAATCTGCAGCTGCCTGAGAATAAACTCTCTCACAAAGGCATTGCTTGGCTGATTAATAATTTCATAAGGAGTCCCGTATTGTGCAATATTTCCCTGATTGATAATGAGGATCTTATCTGACAGGGTTAAAGCTTCCTCAGGATCATGTGTCACAATGATGGTTGTAAGATTGAATTCCTTCGCAATTGATTTTATTCTCTGCTTGATCGACTCCTTAATGACCCCATCCAATGCGCTTAATGGTTCATCAAGCAATAATACGCTTGGCTTCATCATAAGTGTTCTTGCCAGTGCTACCCTTTGTTTTTGTCCTCCGGAAAGTTCTCCGATTTTCTTTGAAAGGTGCGGCTTTAGCTCAAGAAAATCTATATATTCCAGGATTTCCTTTTCCGGCATGTGATCTTTTCTGTTTTTAAGGCCATACACAATATTTTCATACGCATTTAAATGCGGAAACAGCGCGTAATCCTGAAAAACAATATTAAACCCCCTTTTCTTCATAGGCACGCTGCTCAGATCCAGGTTGTTATAATAGATTTTGCCTTTATTCATTTTGGTCAACCCCAGGATGATATTTAAAAGTGTTGTTTTCCCGCTTCCACTTGAACCCAATAAGGAAACGATTTCTCCCGAATCGATTTCAAGGTTAATATTATCTAATACAACTTTATCGCCAAATTGTTTGCAAATATTTTCTAATCTCAGCAAACTGTCCACCTCCTTGGTTACAGCTTCAGTATAAGGAGGAAATGTAAATGCAAATTAAGAACTTTGTAAATTATACGTAAATTATGCACAAATCATTACTAAATGTTGCATATATTTGATGATAATATATGCTTGTTATTGTAACACTTAGGTATTATTTGCGTG
>JAPSKD010000319.1 GCA_031177865.1 Bacillus sp. (in: firmicutes)
GATTGTGCTGCGAGTTCTAGATCTGCTTCTGAGTCAACCACAATCGTATCTTTTCCGCCCATTTCTGCAATTAGACGCTTCATCCAAACTTGACCTGGGTTTATCTTAGAAGAACGTTCGAAAATACGAAGTCCAACGTCACGTGAACCTGTGAAACTGATGAAACGAGTATCTTTATGATCTACTAAGTAGTCACCCACTTCAGCACCGCTTCCTGGTACGAAGTTTAATACGCCTTTAGGCAGGCCAGCTTCTTCCATAACTTCAACGAATTTCGCAGCAACAATTGGAGTGGTAGAAGCTGGTTTTAATAAAACGGTATTACCTGTAACAATCGCTGCTACTGTTGTACCAGCCATAATTGCTAATGGGAAATTCCAAGGTGAGATGATGATTCCCACACCTAGTGGAATATAGTTATAACGGTTAAATTCGTTTGGACGGCTATTAACGGGAACGCCATCTTTAAGTTCCAGCATTTGGCGGCCATAATATTCAAGGAAGTCAATGGCTTCTGCAGTATCTGCATCCGCTTCCTTCCATGGTTTACCTGCTTCCTTTGTTAAAAGGGCAGAGAATTCATGCTTGCGGCGGCGAATAATGGTCGCTGCTTTAAATAATACATCTGCACGTACTTCTGCTTTCACTTTTTTCCAAGTTTTGAACGCTTCAACCGCTGCTTGCATGGCTTGTTCCGCAAGATCTCTGCTAGCTTTTGAAACGGTTCCAATTACTTCTTCTTTATTTGAGGGATTATAAGAAACAATTTTATCTTCTGTTGTAATTCTTTCGCCGCCGATTACAAGTGGGTAATCTTTGCCTAAATAACTTTCAACTGTCTTAATCCCGTTAAGGTAAGCCTGCCGGTTTTCTTCAATTGAAAAGTCTGTGAATGGTTCATGCTTATAAGGTTGTACCATGTCTTAAAACCTCCTATGTAGTAAAAACATTCATCCTCGTACATTCTAACATGTTTCTTTTACACGTATCAATGGATAGCCATGAAGTCATATTTTTGCAAAAAAAGACCCGGCGTTACGCCAGGTTAATAAATATGCACAAACGGTTCTGCTTCATTTGCCTTGCGAACAATTAATGCTTCAGGTCCGTCAACAGATGTAACACTTACCGAAACGGTTATATAATTTGGAAAATGCTCAAGGACAAGCCCTGTTACATATTGAGTAAATCCAATGGCTTCAGATTTTCCATAGAACTGGATTGGAATGGTAATATCTAAATCATGAAATTGATCTCCAATATAGAATGCCCGGCCAATGACACCATTAAAGTTTGGAAAATACTCCTCCACATCCTGCTTAAAGTTTAAAAATGCAGTTACGTCGTCACGGTGTTCCTCTTGTGCCTCAGTAGATGGGAATAGGAAATACTTTTCAGCAACTGGCTCCCAGGCATTAATTGTTGAGCTTCCCTTATCGACATTGGTATAGGTAAAAAATGTTCCAGGTACGACAGAGGATCTGCTTTGCTGCTCAAATAAAGCAATAGTAATTGGAACATCCTTTAAATTTTTCATTGCCCGCAGGCGTTTAAGGACCTCCTCGGCAATCTTTTTCCCTTCCCGTTCCATTTCAGCAAAGTCAATTTCCCTCTCAAAATAAGGTTCACCCACTGCTGTACGGTAATAGTGAACGGAATTTAATGCCAGTCCAATTACGACACCACCTAATTTTACAGTATCGTTTTCTCCTTTAATTAGGTAATCATGCTCTAAGATATGGGCTAAGTAAATAGGGCTATTAGTATTCCCTTCGTTAAAATCTGCACCGTCTTCCATAAGCGGGTTTAAACCAATGTTTTCATCTTCCTTTAAACCCTCTTCACTTAATTGTGCTGGTGTAAATTTGCGGTTCAACCACAATCTAACGGTATTACGCTTTAACTCCTGTCCTTCACGGAACAAATAGGTTTTGGGGTCGAATTGATGCTGAGCAATCCTCATCAATCCTGTTTCAAATTCATTAATGTCATATCTAGTATTAATATTTCCAACTATTAATCCACGTGCTTCCCCAGGTTCGAACGGTAAAATCGTCCGATAATAGTTATCTGAAATATTATATTTTGGAATAATTGCTTTCTCTTCCGCCTCTTCTTTGGTTTGTACAACGTTCTCCTGCTTCTGAAAATTTGGTGCACATGCAGTAAGCAGTAAGATAAGGGAAAGAGCGAGCAATGAGAGTTTTCTCACATCGATACACCTCTTATTTATGGCTCTTTTCGCAAATATTGTTGGCTAATATGCTACATTTAGATCTTACATAAAAATATTTAACGAACGAAATGTTAGAATGATGCGAAAACATGCGCCGACACTTATATTTGTACGGATTGGCAATTCATTCGAAAAGCAACAATTTATGCGAAGATAGCCTTATTTATTTAATTCTACCAAGAGCTTCTCCTCGTCCCATACTTCAATTCCCAGCTCCTCGGCCTTGGTAAGCTTTGAACCAGCGTCTTCGCCAGCAATAACAAGATGCGTTTTCTTGCTGACACTTCCAGATACGTTCCCTCCAAGTGCTTCAATCTTCTCCTTGGCTTCATTTCTAGAGAGCTGCTCAAGTTTACCTGTTAAAACCACTGTCTTCCCAGCAAAAATGCTGTTGGATTCTTCAGCGGAAACCGGTTTAGCACCTTTGTATTCCATATTGACTCCGACAGAAACTAGTTCCTTCAACAATTCCTCAGCCTCTTCTTGTTCAAAAAAAGCAACAATAGAATCTGCCATTTTATCGCCAATTTCATTGATAGCCAATAAGTCTTCTTTTTTGGCATTAGCCAGTTTTTCCATTGTATCAAAGCTTTGAGCTAGTGTTTTTGCTGCTTTTGCACCCACGTGGCGAATTCCAAGACCAAATAACAGCTTTTCTAGCGAGTTTCCTTTGGAAGCCTCTATCGCTTTTAAAAGATTATTAACGGATTTTTCACCCATTCGTTCAAGGGCGATAAGCTGTTCCCGTGTAAGCTTATAAATATCAGCAACGTCACTAATTAATTTTTCCGCAAAAAGCTGGCTGATTACTTTTTCACCAAGACCCTCAATATTCATTGCGTCCCGTGATACAAAGTGAATCAATCCTTCACGAATTTGCGCAGGGCATTTAGGATTAATACAACGTAATGCAACTTCTCCTTCAAATCGGACAAGCTCGCTTTCACATTCTGGACAATGCGTTGGCATTTGGAAGTCACGTTCATCCCCAGTTCGTTGTTCTGCAAGCACATTGACCACTTCTGGAATGATGTCTCCTGCTTTTTTCACCACGACTTGGTCGCCAATCTTAATATCTTTTTCTCGAATTAAGTCTTCATTATGCAAGGAGGCACGCTGAACGGTGGTACCAGCTACCTTTACAGGCTTTAGAATCGCTGTTGGAGTGACAACACCTGTTCTTCCAACACTTAATTCAATATCTAAAAGAGTTGTCACGACTTCTTCAGCAGGGAATTTATAGGCAATCGCCCAGCGGGGGCTTTTCGCTGTTGTTCCAAGCTTACTCTGTTGCTCATATGAATCTACCTTAATAACAATGCCATCTATTTCATATGGTAAATGCGGGCGCTTATCGACCCAGCTATTTACATACTCAATTACCTCGTTTATCGTAGGGCATTTTCGACGCTCTTTATTTGTTTTAAAGCCAAGGTGGTCTAAGTAATCTAATCCTTCACTATGGGATGCTGCGTTTACCTCACCGCCGCCGATTCCATATAGAAAGACATCAAGATTTCTTGTTGCAGCAATTTTTGGATCAAGCTGTCTTAATGAACCTGCTGCCGCATTTCGAGGATTTGCAGCTAACTCTTCCCCGCGTTCTTCCTTTGCTTTATTTAACGCTTCGAAGGAACGCTTCGGCATATAAGCCTCACCGCGAACTTCTAATGTTGCATTTTCACGCAAGCGGAGAGGGATGGATTTTATTGTCTTTAAGTTTGCTGTAATATCTTCGCCAATGGTTCCGTCTCCTCTTGTTGCTCCTTGGATAAATAAGCCATTTTCATAGCGTAGAGAAACGGCAAGACCATCAATTTTCAATTCACAAACATAGGAGACATTATCTCCAACTGCTTGACGAACACGGCGGTCGAAATCTTTTAAATCCTGTTCGTTAAAGGCATTACCCAAGCTTAACATTGGTGTTCGGTGCTCTACTTTTTCAAATAAGTCCAGTACCTCTCCGCCAACACGAACAGATGGTGAGTCTGGCGTTTTTAATTCTGGAAATTTTGCCTCTAATTCTAAGAGTTCCTCCATTAAACGATCATATTCTGCATCAGGTACTGAAGGTTTATCCAGCACATAATATTCGTAGCCATATTGATTTAATAGGCTTCTTAGTTCATTGATTTTCAGTTCCACTGTTTGAAGGTCCATAAATCCAGCCCTTTCATTGTAAAATAATACGAGAATAGCCCCATAACAGGGGCAATTCTTTTTTGTCTAGCTTGTAGCGCCTAGGGGCTTACGCTTTTCTTTTAAACCTTTTTTATCGGCGCAAATTTAGCTAGCAGGCGTTTAATTCCGGTAGGGCTTGGGAATGCAATGTCGAGCTCTGTTCCATCGCCTTCTCCTTTAACACTTACCACTGTTCCAATGCCCCATTTACCATGTTCAGCCTTATCGCCGACTCTCCAGCCGACAGTATCCCCGCCAGTGGAAGCAGCTATAGGTCTCATCACTGGTTTTCTAGTAACTGGTGTACCGAAGGATGTTGCTGTTGAACCAGAGGCACTTCGTCCAAAAGAGGTCCCCCCTCTTGATCCAAACGGAGTATTCCTACGTTCCTCTTTTTCTACGCCTTCTAAAAGGTCTTCCGGGATTTCACTGATAAACCGGGATGCAGGGTTCATGCTTGTGCGCCCAAACAACGTTCTCATCTGAGCATTTGTCAGGAAGAGCGTCTGCTCCGCTCGAGTAATTCCTACATAAGCCAATCGGCGCTCTTCTTCCATCTCAGCTTCTTCCATTAATGAACGACTGTGAGGGAATACCCCTTCTTCCAATCCAATTAAAAAGACGACCGGAAATTCTAATCCCTTTGCCGAATGCAAGGTCATAAGGGTAATAGCATCTGTTTTTTCACCGTCTTCATCTAACGAATCAATATCAGCGACTAATGCTAGATCCGTTAAGAAAGCAACTAAACTCTTATCTTCATTCACTTCTTCAAAGTTCTTCGTTACAGATAATAATTCATCTAAGTTCTCTAATCTGCTTTGGGCTTCAATTGATTTCTCTGCCTTCAGCATTTCACGATAACCAGACTTATCTAAAATATCCTCAACCAGTTCCGTTACAGATAAAAACTCTTGCATTTGCGTATAGTTTTTTATTAAATCTCTAAATTCTCTGGCACCCTTGGTGATTTTTGGACTTAATCCTAGTAATTCAACCGAATCAAGCGCTTGAAAAATAGATATATCATGCATGGCAGCGAAATCTGCCATTTTATCCACTGAACTTGATCCAATTCCGCGTTTCGGCACATTAATAATACGCTGTAAACTGATATCATCATCAGGATTTGAAATGAGCCTTAAATAGGCTAACATGTCCTTGATTTCTTTTCTGTCATAGAACTTCGTTCCGCCGACGATGCTGTATTCAATATTTGATTTTAACAGCACTTCCTCCATTACACGGGACTGAGCGTTAGTCCGATATAGAATCGCGACGTC
>JAPSKD010000320.1 GCA_031177865.1 Bacillus sp. (in: firmicutes)
GCCGGGGCCGGTAAGCATGGAAGATTTGTAGGGCATGTTTCCATTCAAGTTGATGAGAGAAAAACATTCAGCAAACAAGCCGTATTATATAATGTGATGGAACTTCCTCCAGCACCAAATGAGAAAGCGATTTCTAAGGAGCTTTACCGTAAAGGTAAGAAATTGTTAAATCAACGTATAACAACCCTTTCTAATAAATACAAGCATGATTTATTCCAAGAAACGGAGCTTGCACAGCTCCTTTGTCAAGGGCTCAGAGAATGGTGCAAAGCGGATTGTGCATTTATTAATGGAGGTCTTATTTTAGGTCCCTTACCAAGTAAAGTGACAGTGTATGATTTGCTGTCAATATGTCCACACCCGATTAATCCTTGTAAAATTGAACTAACAGGCAGTGAATTAAAGAAGGTATTACTTGAGACAAGGGATGAAGATTGGACAAAGCAACATGTAGCAGGGCTTGGTTTTAGGGGAACAGTGATGGGAGCAAGTATATATGACAGGATTACCTTTAATGAGAACAACGACATTTATGTCAATGGTCATCAACTAGATTTAACCCAACTCTATACGCTGGCGGTACCAGATATGTTTACCTTCGGACATTTTTTCAAAGAAGTCTTCCCACAGAAGAAAAAGGAATATTTTCTTCCTGAATTTTTACGGGACATACTGAAATGGAAATTAGAAAAGTAGTCCTAAAATGTATACACGCTTTTTCTCTCGCTTTCATAATTTGATAGTGAGGAAGGGAGTGTGTAAATTGATTGAGTTATCACCGGTAGAGATTAATGGTCACACGTTCTTGGCTGTTACTGTCTTGCTACCAAAAACTACATTGCTCTCAGTAAGCAATGATAAGGGATATATTATGTGCGGTGCTTTAGATGTTGGGTTATTAAATGAAAAGTTAAAGGATCGCAAAATCATTGCCGCTAGAGCAGTGGGGGTAAGAACCATTGAACAGCTCCTTAATGCTCCAATGGAGTCGGTTACAGCTGAGGCAGAAGCAATCGGTATTACAAAAGGAATGCTCGGAAAAGACGCCTTGTTGAAAATGGTATGAAACAGCTTGCATTCGTGCAAGCTGTTTTGTTAGATGTCTAGCTTAAGCGCCTAGGGGCTCGGGGGCATAAGCATGTCTAGTTGCGGCTCCTTGGGACTCGAGTCATAAGCCAACCCCTAGGAAAAATTGAACTGCATTTTTCCCTGAAGAAGGTAAAAAGCGCCTTATTGCAGGGTTCGTCTTATGCCTTCGTCCCGAGGAAAAAATGAACTTCTTTTTTCCCAGGGCAGTCGCCTCCATATTTCAGACAAGCAGTCAAGAAGGTAAAGACCAACCTTCTCGCCAGCTTGTCTTATGCCTGTCGCCCCTAGGAAAAATTGAACGACATTTTTCCCTGAAGAAGGCGCTTCCGCTTTTCTTATATGCCAAGCTATGATAAATTTATAGGCTAGTTCATCCCTTTCCTGCATACATATAACATGTAAGGGGGGATCATATTTGGCTAAGTTTCGTGTGCGTCACCGAAAACGGGGACCGTTACCTTTCCGATACGTTTTGTTATTATCGTTTGTCTTTTTTATTTTGTCTACTGCAATGGGAATATGGCTGGTCAACAAGGGAATTGAACCTTCCTTAATGAGATATGCGGAATCCAAGACAAAACAAATTGCTTCACAGGTTATCAATAAGGCGATTAACAAAAAAACGGTAGAAGTGGGAGATGTCATTGCCGTTGAAGCGGGTCAAAATGGAGCGCAGCCAAGTGCAAGTTTAAAAACGGAAATCATAAATCAGAAATTATCCGAAATCACCAATGAAATACAGAAAAACCTAAATGCAGCAGAAAAAGGAGATCTTGATTCACTAGAAAAATTAACAGATGTTGATATCGAGGTAAATACAGACCAACAGGATGGGATTGTGTGGAATGTTCCGCTTGGTCAAGCGACCAACATGGCTTTGTTAGGAAATTTAGGTCCTAAAATCCCTGTTAGGTTTCATGCAATCGGTGAAGTACGTCCAGATGTGAAAATTAACCCAAAACCAATGGGGATTAATAATACATGGATTGATGTCGCAATCCATCTAGAGGTTTCAGTGCAAATTATTACCCCTTTTGCAACGGAAATTACGAAATTAGAACAGAATATCCCAGTAGGCGGGAGATTAATTCAGGGAGATGTCCCACAATTTTATAATAATGGCGGGAATGGTGTTACACCATCCATTGAAATCCCTTCTCCTTAAAATTAAAAGGACTGTCAAAAGGACAGTCCTATTTTTTCGATTTTAATGCCTGTCGTTCTTGTTGTTTCCATAATCGTAAATGTGGGGTTGGGTCAAATGACCATTCGGTATAACCATTATCTTTGTACATACCATAGTGCAAATGCGGCGGGAATTTTCCAGATGTCCCTGGAGGTCCATATCCGGAACTTCCGACGCCGCCAATTAAGGTTCCGGGTTCCACTATTTGACCCACCTTTAAATCTTTAGAAAAACCGCTAAGATGAGCAAAATAATGATACGTATTATTAATATCACGAATTCCAACTCTCCAGCCGCCGAACTTATTCCAGCCTTTCATTTCTACTATGCCATAGTTTGTAGCACGCACAGGAACACCATAACCTGCAAAAATATCGGTACCTTCATGAATCCTTCTACCGCCCCAGCCCCTTGCATCGCCCCACGTACTGCGATAACTGTGATTGCTGCGTAATGGCAGAGGGAATACATGGGTATCTAAATCTAACCGGCCAAAATGGCGGTACATTTTCGCCTTTCCGACTATAATGCCAACAGTTTTGTCACGGTGATAATAATTCCATAACCCAATTTTAATATTATCATCGTCTATTCCATATGAAAGAAGATAATTGGCGAAAGTATATAAGACATCTTCATCACTCTTTAAACTGGCTTTTCCATCTCCATCCCCATCGACGCCCATACCATTGAAAAATTGGATAATTGCTGGGTTTTCTTCTTGAGGGTTTGGATTTGTGGGTCCAGCCCATTTCTCCGGAGTGAAATAAATGCCAATTACACTTTCCGGTTTAGGTAAATCTTTACGTACCTGCCGAATAGTCCTTTCATACTGATCCACGGCTGCTAAGTAATACCAAGGAATTAGTGTAACCGTTTCAACCTTTTTGTATAGTTTCATTCTTTCCTGATACTCATCAGGACCTTTAGCATGAGCATCCCTGAGAGAAAAGCTCATAAATAAGAGGATGGTTCCAATTATCAGAAATGCCCGCACAGGAATCCTCCTTCCGATTATTGTACGCTTTTAGTTTATGATTTCTAGGCAATTTCATTATGAACAATAATTGGAAATAGGAGCTAGAAGTGAGTCTGCTTGTTGTTGTGACAAAAAGTATGGTAAAGTGACAAGGAGCAAACTCATTTATAGGGGTGGAAAAGTGAGCAGGAATAGTGAATACCTAAGAAAACCGGAATGGTTAAAAATAAAATTAAATACGAATGAACATTATACAGGCTTAAAAAAAATGATGCGCGAAAAAAATCTACATACCGTTTGTGAAGAAGCGCGCTGCCCAAATATTCACGAATGCTGGGCTGAGAGAAGAACGGCTACCTTCATGATCCTTGGTGATACATGTACACGTGCCTGTCGTTTCTGTGCCGTTAAAACAGGATTGCCAACAGAATTAGATTTGGCAGAACCAGAACGTGTGGCAGACTCTGTTCAATTAATGAACTTAAAACATGTTGTGGTCACTGCGGTAGCCAGGGATGATTTAAAAGATGGCGGTGCAGCAGTTTTTGCTGAAACCGTTAGAGCGATTAGAAGAAAGAATCCTTTTACAAGTATCGAAGTTCTTCCTTCAGATATGGGTGGAAAAGAAGAAAACTTAGCTTTATTAATGGATGCAAAACCTGACATTTTAAATCATAATATTGAAACGGTAAGACGACTAACACCAAGAGTTAGAGCACGTGCAAAGTACGAACGTTCTTTAGAATTTCTACGCAGAGCGAAAGAAATGCAGCCCACTATCCCAACTAAATCCAGCTTAATGGTTGGACTTGGTGAAACAAAAGAAGAAATTATTGAGGTCATGGATGACCTAAGAGCAAATCATGTGGATATTATGACGATTGGACAATATTTACAACCGTCAAAGAGCCATCTGAAAGTTGAAAAATATTATCGCCCTGAGGAATTCGCTGAATTACGCGAAATTGCCCTCACGAAAGGGTTTAGTCATTGTGAAGCTGGTCCATTAGTCCGTTCATCCTATCATGCAGATGAACAAGTGAATGCGGCCGCGAAACACAAACAATTACTTGGAGAAGCAGAAGCCAAAGAAGCTTAAAGTGAAAAGCGGAAGCGACTTGCTCAGGGAAAAATACAGTTCAATTTTTCCTTGGGGCGACAGCTAGACAATAAAAAAAGAGTTCAGTCCACTTGGGCTGAACTCTTTTTGTTAGCGGTTCGTTGTATTCATATTATCTTCTGCGGTAGCACCGTTTTCGTCTTCCATATCGCTCATACGATTTCCTTGTGGCGATTTCTTCATTTGTGTAATTAAACCATTCACTAAATTTCTGGCATTGTGACTAGTGGAATCCAGATTTGCCAAATTTTCTACATCACGCATTAATTTTGTATTGTCTGAAACATATACATGATAGTATCTAGGGACCACAGACATAGCCGTTCTCTTTACTTGGTCGGCTGTCCTGTTACGGTCTTTTGAATCTGTATCGTAGGAAACGAGAACTTCCTGGTCAGTTACAAGAGTGGCAACATCATCTACATTTGGAATATCTGTGCTTAGCTGACTAATAATATTAGCCACTTGTTCACGGTCTATCGCTGCGTAGTGTTGAGTTCCACCCCTATCACCTTGAATCGGGCTTTTTTGATGACGAACAAAGCCATAATCATCACTGACATTTCGAACACCCTGGCTGCCGCCTTCATTATAAAGCTCTTCACGTTTGTTATTGACATTTATGTTATCTCCGCTTTCTTTATAAACGTCACGATTGGCCATATCCCTTGTGCAGCCTGCTGCTGTTAGAAGTAAACAAAAAACAATCATGATCGACCATTTTTTCACTTTATGCACCTCCTTTTTATAGAATAGCCAAATAACTGATTTTTTTTCTTAGTAATTGATGGTGAATCGGTTATAATGAAAGAAAGATTGACTGGTAAATTTGAGGTGATAACATGATCAATATAAACGGCGCCACGTATGAAATCGTGCAGGAACATAGAGATGCCTTTAATGAAGAGGCTCTAAAAGCGAGATACAGTGATATATTATCCAGATATGATTATATTGTCGGGGATTGGGGATATGGACAGCTCCGGCTTAAAGGCTTTTTTGAAGATCAGAATCAAAAAGCTACATTTGATACCAAAATCAGTACTTTAAGTGAATATTTATATGAATACTGTAATTTTGGCTGTGCTTATTTTGTCTTGAAAAAAGTCAAAAAGTAATAAAAAAAGGCTGGCCGAAACGGCAAGCCTTTTAATGTGATATCTGCAAGCTTCAGCGCTGGTTAACGTGCTGAGGCTTTAATGCGTATAAGG
>JAPSKD010000031.1 GCA_031177865.1 Bacillus sp. (in: firmicutes)
CAACGATTACTTGCGTTAATTTTAAGCGTCCACCATTTCGTCCAGATAGCTTATTTTTTATTCTTCCCATTCCTAAGAGGTCAATAAACCTGTCTTTGAAGGTGACGACAACAGCTAAAATGGAACCCAGCTGGATCACTACTTTAAAAGTATTTGCACCATATTTCCCCAAAAACTCTTCTGATTGAAGCCACATATCATCTACAATGATCATATGACCCGTTGATGATACTGGGGCAAATTCCGTTAGACCTTCTACTAATCCTAAAATAATTGCTTTAATAATCAATAATAAATCCATGGTTATGTAACTACTCCTAACGTTTTCTAATGTTTTACGTATCAAGGATATGGAATAACCTATTAATTGTACTCAATAACCGTAGTCATTCGCAAATGTTTTTTTCACAATAAGGTAGCGAGACGATGCAGCCTCGCTACCTTATTGTGTAATAATCCGATTAACACGTCCATTGAATTTCTCTAACCAATAACCATTAGTCATATCAGCTATTGCGACACCTGTTGAACTTTGTGAACCTAAGAATTTTCCAGCACCTAGGTAAATCCCAACATGGCCATCTTTTTTATAGGTATCAAAAAAGACTAGGTCTCCAGGCAGCATTTCTTCCACACTGACAGGTGTTCCTGTATTTTTCAAAACTTCTGTACTCGCACCTATTTTTATATCAACCTGAGTAAATGCCCAACTGACAAAAGCTGAACAATCAAATCTGCCATTTGCAATATCATATTCATTTCGACCGCCGCCAAATACATAAACCGAATTTCCTACATACTTTAATCCTTGAGTAATTAGGTTTTTTATCGAATCGTTTGTTAACAATAATGATTCATTCATGATTTGATTTGGATCTATTTCGGATAAATCATTCATAGTCGAAAGTGCAGAATCCTGTTGCATTAAACCTGTCTGTTCGGCAAGTGTAACTTGCTCTTTTTTCTTTCCCTCTGCTCTTAACCATTCGTTTTGTTGCTTTTGTTCTAAAATTAGCGATTGCATTCCTTCTAATTCTACTTTCATACCCTGAAGCTCTACTAATTTATCTTCTACTTGGGCTTGCTTCTTTTTAGTCTCCTCTTTATCGGCTTCATGTTGTTTAATAATATCTTGGTCTGCCTCGACAAATGAGGCTACGGCACCCACCCGATCTACAAAGTCCTTAAAACTTGAGGAACCAAGTAGTACATCAAGATAGTTCACCTTACCTCCATTTTCTTGAAATGTAAGTGCACGCTTTTTTAAGATCTCATTCCGCTTATTTACTTTTTCATTTAGCGTTACAATCTCTGCTTCGAGTTCCTGTATCTCTAATTCAGAATCGCTTATTTTGTTCTCAGTTTCAAGAATGATTTGATTATTATCATTTATCGCTTGCTCTATTTTCTTGATTTGTTCATTAATTTTTTCAATTTCATCTTTTACTTGGGTAAGCTCAACATTTCCTTTTAAAATTTCTAATTGGATTTTTGAACGCTGTTCGTCAATTATTTTCTGGTTATTAATTTCTTCTGCTTCTACTTGAAGTAATACAGTTGGGCTTACGAACGTGATTATTGTACAAAAAGCCATAATCTTCTTTTTCAAATTTATTCCCCTGCTTCCCTCATCGCAAATAGCAATTGTTTTGGTTCTCTCTATGTAACCTGGCAACTTAGCAGTCTGCCAAAATACCAAAAATAATCCTTTATACCCACTTTTATCCTATTCAATTGCAAGTAGAAGTATAGCATGAAATGTTGTCAATTCAATAATAGTAATATTAAATTTATGTTTCAAGATATTTCTATAATTGATGTGTTAAATTTGTCTGTTGATTTGCTCCAGGCCACCATTTGCTATTAAACGGTTACTATATAAATGTTAATTGATGAACAGGAAAAAGCAGGCCAATCAGAGGGATTGGCCTGCTAATGTTTTTTAATGTATTTTTTTATTTTACTTTTAAAAGTTCATTGACGCTATTTTTTCCTCGATTTACAATTTCATGATGTGCATTTCTAGCCATTTTAACATACTCGTTTGTAACTTGCTGCCAAGTATTCCGCCGTTCGCGCCCAAAAGCGATGTTGACTTCTGTACTCTTTTCGAAATTATCCTCTAACTGATCAAGAATATGGAAAACAGATTTAATTGGAGTAAGAGCAAGGTTTTCTAATTGATGAGATACCTCTTTAAGCTGCTCTTTAAGCTCCTCCCTTTCATTCATCATTTCTGCTTCGACTCTTTCTTCGATTCTTTCTTCGTCTTTCATAAGTTGTTCCCTGCGAGCATTCATTTGCTCCATAAAGCCTGAAACAACTTCTTTGTTCGTTTTTTTAGTTTGTTCGAACAGATTAGCTACTGATTTTCTATATTGTTTGTTAAACTTGATGACTTCTCTAAGTGCATTAACATAAGCATCTTCACGGCTTTCCCGTAGTTGTCTTGCCCGCTCAAGTGATTGCTCATACTGATTCCAGAGTGTATCTACAAATAGACCTTCACTTTTAGGTTCTTCAGCTTCAGGAATCATCTTTTCTTCAACAGCTTGAACATTTTCACTCTTTTTCTGTGC
This sequence comes from Bacillus sp. (in: firmicutes), assembly GCA_031177865.1. Taxonomy (GTDB): domain Bacteria; phylum Bacillota; class Bacilli; order Bacillales; family Cytobacillaceae; genus Neobacillus. Next base: position 2,580 of record JAPSKD010000031.1, read on the forward strand.
CATCGTCCTTCCTCCTCTTTTTACTGTTTACTTTCTCTATCGGATCCTTCTTTTGAAATGAAGGAATATAGAGCTCAAGGAAACTTGAATACATTTTGAAGAATTGGTCTAGCATCGATTGGTACGATTCTAGTTGATTGGCATAGCCATTTAAGTATGTAATACCAGCTTTTGTTATGGAATATCTTCTTTTGGCAGGACCACTGCCATTTGTATCCCACTCGGATGATACTAGTTCTTCCTTCTCGAGCTGTCTTAACAGTCTGTACAGATTACCCTGGTCAATCGTTTTAAAACCAAATGCTTGTAATTTCTGGCTTAGCTCGTATCCGTGAAGAGACATCCTGCTAAGAAGTAATAGAATAAATGGCAGAACAAAGTTTTTTGAAGGATTGATAGACTGATTGTCTTGATTTACCATTTCTACATCACCTCACCTATATGTATTTTACACCTATGAGTAATATTTTGTCAACTTTACAAATACATGTAATTTTATGGTGTAACATCACGTTTACAATTTTAGTAACTTTGTAATATAGCAGGCCCGCGTAGGATTAATTCACCTGCCTTGGCCAACCGGAACATTTACATATCCATCTTCTGTCTCCTTTACCATTCTTGCTTCTGTCCCTGGTAAAGGAATACCCACCAGCTATGACTCCCACTGGCTCGACCATCTCAACTATGCCTTCATGCACGTTTTCACTAATAACTCCCACTGTTTTTAGATCGCGTATGTTGTTAGATAAACTCGGTCGTAAACATATTTTTGAAAACTTTGTCTTCATAAACTCCTCTTCTAGTTTCTTCCACTGCCATAACTATCCCTCCAAATCAATCTTTTCAAGTAGGCACGTTTTATATTTCAACCATCTATTCCTTGAATCTATTCTTGGCTAAAATATATCACGTTGAATAATTCAGAATTTGTCGAATTATGATAAAAAAACGAATGAATACTCATTCATTTTTTAGTATTTCACAGAATGTTCAAAACTAGTTTCACATATATAATGAAAAAAACGCCCCTCACCTTAAAGGGGGAGGAGCGTTTTCACCGATCAACCGGTATTCCGTAAACCTGCTGAGATTCCACTAATGGTTAGAAGTACCTCGGTTAATAATTCTTCCGATGGTTCGTTTTGATTTCTTAATTCCTTAATTAATTCTACCTGTAAAAAGTTTAGTGGATCAACATAAGGATTTCGACGATAGACTGAGTCTTTAATGTTTGGGGTATTATCCAGTAATTCATTATCCCCTGTAATTTCTAGAAGAATTGCTTTTGTTCTTTCATATTCTTCAAGGATATTCGAGAAAATTCGCTCAGCAATTTTCTGATCTTCCACTAGTGATAAATATTCTTTTGCAGTTGTGATATCTGCTTTCATCAATGCCATTTGAAGATTATCAATGATAGAACGGAAAAATGGCCAATTTTCATACATCTGCTGTAATTGTTGTAAATTTTGTTCACTTTTTAGAGCATAATTTTCTAATCCTGTTCCTGCTGCATACCAAGCTGGAAGGAGCTGCCTGCTTTGTGTCCAAGCAAAAACCCATGGAATTGCTCTTAAATCCTCGAAGCGACCGCGATTTTTTCTGCTCATTGGTCTTGAACCGATGTTTAAGTCACCAAGTTCCCTTAACGGGGTTGCTTCATTAAAGTAGGTTAAGAAGTTTGCATCCCCAAAAACAAGTGATTGATATTTTTTAAGTGCTGCGTCAGAAATCTCTTCAATGGCGGACTCCCAACATTCATCCCTCAAATTACCAGGCTCTGCCTCTTTTGATACATGTGCTGTTGCAAGCATTAGAGTTGAAGTTGCCTGTTCTAAGCTTCGATAAGCAATGTCTTCAAGCAAATAGCGGGAAGATAGGACTTCACCCTGCTCAGTAATTTTCACTCCATCACCAATCGTTTCGGCCGGCTGTGAAAGCAGGCTTTTGTTTAACGGACCGCCTCCACGCCCAAGAGAACCACCACGACCATGGAAAAACTTTAATCCAATGTGGTACTTGTTTGCCATTTCATGAATTTCAAGCTGAGCCTTATAAAGCTTCCAATTAGCCGTTAACGTACCGCCGTCTTTACTGCCGTCTGAATATCCCAGCATAATTTCCTGCTGGTCATTCATTACTTTTAAGTGATTTCGATATACAGGCATTTGGAACAAAGTTTCCATAATTTTAGGACCCGCTGTTAAATCATCAATCGTTTCTAATAGTGGGGCAACATTTAATTGGCTTTCAACCGTACCATCTGCATGGAGTCTATAAATTCCAGCCTCTTTCGCCAGAACCAACACTTCAAGTAAGTCACTTGCTGATTTTGTCATACTTACAAGATAAACAGAAATGGAACGTGTTCCAAATTCTTTATGGGCATTTTTAATCATCTGAAACACCTGAATCATTTGCTGTGTTTCCGGTGAATAATCTTCGTTTAATAATAGGAGCGGCCGTGGGTCCATTAAGATATTCTCTAGTATTTTTACCTTTTCATCCTCTGAAAGCTGAGCATACTTATCCGTAATTTGTACTTTTCGTAAAATCTCAGTCATAGCTGCCTCATGCTCACCACTATGATTACGAATGTCAAGTGTTGCTAAATGGAAACCGAAAAGTTGTACCTGACGAATCAACTTTTGGATTGTTTTTAACTCATGGGCTGCTGGATGATGGTTATTTAAACTTCTTTTCACTACATATAAATCTTCTAATAATTCTTCTGCAGAATGATAACCTAAATCTGATTTACCCACTTGTTTCAATCGTTCGATAATAATAGCAAATTTACGGCGGTATACCTCCCCTTTAACTGGCCATTTCTTATCTTCTGTTAAAAACTTGTCCTCTTCCACCTCTAAGGATTGGACTAATTCATCACTTACTTCTACCCGGGTTGTGGAATGACTATAACGTTTCATAAGATCAACTAAGACATTTTTATATTTTTTCAAGACAAGCTTACGCTGCTTATGTAACGTCTCCCACGTAACCTCCGGAGTAACGTTCGGATTGCCATCCCGGTCTCCGCCTATCCATGATCCAAATCTAAGAAAATTAGGAACATCCCATTTTTTAGCAGAAAAGTTCTTTTCTAAACAGATCTCTACTTCACGATGGATTTCTGGAAGAACTTCAAATAAGGTTTGATCAAAATAATACAGCCCGTTCCGGACTTCATCCAGTACAGTTGGCTTATTATGGCGAAGTTCATCTGTCTGCCATAGAATCGTTACTTCATTAAACAGACTTTCTTCAAGCTTGCTTCGCTCTCTTTTTGTTAATAAAGGATGGTCAAGTTTCTTTAAGATTACAGCAATACGTTGTTGTATTTCTAAGATTGAACGCTTTGCTGCCTCTGTCGGATGTGCAGTAATGACCAGTTCAAGAGATAATTTGTTCAATACCTCTTGAATCATATCTTCATTGATATTGTTCTCCTTTAAAGAAAGAATGGCACTTTCAATAGAATCTGGCTGAACGATTGAATCATCCTCTAGCTGATATTGACGTCTCCTTCGGATTCGGTGATTTTGTTCGGCGATATTTATCAAATGAAAATACATTGAGAATGCACGAATAACCTGCCTTCTCATTGGGCTGTTGAGGTTTGCAATTTCTTCCTTTAATTCGGAATAAATTTCGTTATCAAAATGAGTTCTAAGTGTTTTACACATCAGTCGAATTTTTTCCACTTTATCGAAAAGTTCAGTCCCGCCGTGGCTGACTAGGATCTCTCCAAGAATTTGACCTAGTAATTTTACATCGCGGCGAAGTGGAAGACTGCTGTCATTCACCTTTAATTCTGTACTCATGCTTTCACCCTCCCTGTACTAGTAAATTTACTAAATTTTTTATTTATTAATATAACATAACTTTTGGTCTCATGTTAAAAAAATTTTTTAATTATTAAAAAAAAACAACCCGAATTTTTCATCGGATTGCCAGATTTTATCTACTTTTGGTTAAATTCTTCCAGTTTAGTCGAGATTGCTGCTGCCACCTCTTCCGTTGATTTTGGAATCGCGTTTTTAAAGAGTGAATTTGCCAATGAACCTAATGCCCCACTAGCATTTATTTCGAGAAATCCAGTCAACAATGTTTTATTCTGATTAACTGCATGTGCTTCAAAATAACCTTCCCCGATATATTTTTCATTGGTTCGCCTTAATTCAAAGCTCACCCTAGTTGGCTCATTCCACTCTTTAATATCAATAACTAAACTTACTTTTTTTTTCATTACACCAAGGTCACTTTTAAATTCCCATGTTATAATACTGTCATTAATTTGCTCATGCTGTATATAACCAGGCACAAGTGGTGCCCAATTATTTGCATCCCTGATGAAGTCCCAAACCACATTTATCGGGATAGCTAATTCTATTTGTTGTTTTTCGGTAGGCATTTGGTATCCCTCTTTCATTTTGAATGTATGGCTGCCGTAATATGGCCTGTTGATTTGTGCTCCAGGCGCTTCGCTTTCCGCGGGCGGTCCGGGGAGCCTCCTCGTCGCTTAAGCGACTGCGGGGTCTCCCTTGCCCCGTCCTCCCGCAGGAGTCTCGCGCCTTCCGCACAAATCAACAGGGTTACAAAATCAACAATTTCCTTTAACACAGCCAAATGTAAAAGACCTCCAATGCTGAAGGTCTTTTTATTATTTATATGATTAATAGTGTCTTTATAGAAGAATGAAATTGCCGATGTTTTAGCGTGCATTTTCCACTAGGAAATCATGTATCCGAGCTGCTGCTTCTGACAGTCTCTCTGGGGGCTGTACTAATGCAATTCGAACGTAGCCTTCGCCTTGTTTTCCGAACGCGTCACCGGGGATTACAGCTACGCCAGCGTGATTGATTAATTCAAAGGCAAATTGTCTTGATTTCCATCCGTCAGGGATTTGGGCCCATAGAAACATTGTTGCGGGAGACTTAGCCAACTTCCAGCCGCTTTTTTCTAGTCCAGCCATAAGGGTATCTCTGCGAAACTCGTACTCTTTCACCTGCTCTTGCAGTATCGTGAAATCCGATGTAAGCGCAGTAACAGCTGCTTTTTGAATAGGATAAAATACCCCGTAATCAATTTGTGATTTAAAGGTTCCCAGGATATTTAACGCTTGCTCATTGCCGACTGCGTATCCAATTCTGCAGCCTGCTAGATTAAAGGTTTTTGATAAAGAATTAAATTCAATTCCAACCTCCTTAGCATCTGGAACTGACATGAAGCTAATTTGTGGATGATTATCATAGATTAATTCAGAGTAAGCGAAATCATGAACGACCAATATATTATGACGTTTTGCAAAATCGATTACCTTTTCGAAAAAGCTTCTGTCAGCTAGTGCTGTTACAGGATTACCGGGATAACTAAGGATCATCATCTTGGTCTTTTCCAAGATTTGCAGCGGAATATCATCTAAAACAGGCAAAAAGTTATTTTCTGCTAATAACGGCATTGAGTACAGGACACCGCCGGCAATGGTAACACTCGCTTCGTAAATAGGGTAACCTGGGTCCGGTACTAAGACATAATCCCCTGGGTTAATCAACGCTGTTGCAAGATGTGCAAGTCCATCCTGTGACCCCATTAATTGAAGTACTTCTTTTTCTGGATCGATGTCTGCTGCATAACGCTGCTGATAAAAGAAAGATACAGCCTCATGAAATTCTGGTATTCCCTTTAAGGTGTATCCGTAATTGGCAGGGTTACCAGCATATTTTACCAGTTCTTCAACAACAAATGCAGGAGGCGGTAAATCAGGGCTCCCTACACTTAAATCAATAACATCGAGACCCCTGTTTAGTGCTTGCACTTTAAGATCAGCTACCTCTTGAAAAATACTGGCTGTTAATTTTTGAACTTTATTTGAAGCAACAAGATTCATAGATTTAACCCCTCAATCAATTACATAACCCATATATGTTTATTTTATTGATACATTTTAGCAAAATTTAATCTATTAATAAAATTCTTTTAACTGTAAAATTCTAAAAATGGTTGATTATCAAATTTTAAGATTTAGGATAATTGACAGTTTATAATCGGAGGTAACGTGCAGGTGAAAGCGATTCAGTATGTAATATTTATATTGGGATTGATCTTCTTTGGCTTAGGTAATGCGATAGCCGTTAAGGTGAAACATGTTGGTTTACATCCCTGGGAGGTCTTAAATGTGGCATTATATCAACATTTCGGACTTACTATAGGGACTTGGGGAGTATTCTGCGGGTTATTACTGGTTAGCATCTCTTATTTTACAGCAAGAAAGTATATTAAAATTGCGACTTTCCTAAATGCCCTTTTAATTGGACCAATTATGGACTTTTTTCTATGGTTAGATTTTTTACCCGAGCCAACTAATTCTTGGGTAGATTATCTTATACTATTCTGTGCGATTGTCATTGCTGGTATTGGCGGGGGGATGTATGTTGCGGCAGGTCTTGGTACGGGACCACGAGATGGTTTTATGCTTTCTATTTCAAATAAAACGAAATTATCGGTAAGTCAAGCACGTATCCTTGTTGAAAGTTTTGTCTTAATCATTGGTTTTATATTAGGAGGACCTGTATTTATTGCCACCTTCCTCTATACATTTATCCAAAGTCCAGTATTCCAAAGGTCCATGAGCCTTTTTAATACCTTAATTGAAGTGTTTAAAAATAAGAATAAACAAATTAGAGAAGACGTGTATTTATAAACACGTCTTCTCTAATTTTAACTAGATAACTTCTACTCTATCAGTACTGAAATCGCGATAATATTTTTGATGAGATAAATCGTTTATAACATGTTCATTTGCCTCTTCAAAATAGGATGACAATTTTCCTTCATAGACTAATTCTAAAGAATTGGATTCTTTTATGTCATCTGGAGTAACAAGTGAAAGCGGCTTTTGTTTATTAATTTTAACCCCTGATTCCTCAAGAAGAGCCGCAACGAAATGGGAACAAAAAAATGCATTTTTTCGATCCAACTCTAAATTGAACATGACTGCGAATAGCCCTAAAAGATTATAGCGATAATCTCTCTTATTTTTTTCAATTTCTTCAATTTTTCGGCAAATCGTTTCGTACTGTTTTTCAGATATCGTACAACAATAAATAGCACAATCAGCATTGCGAAATATGCCGCCACGAATATTTTCTCTGACAAAACCTGCTAGGAAAGGATTGCGAGGTCTTTTTCTTCCAAAACTATAAACATCCCATAATTGGTCATCTAATGCGATGGAAGCATGATTATGTGGCTTCTTCGTATATAGTTTAATAATTTTCGTTAAAACTGTCCCAGTATCAGTAAGAAGTACGTAAATCTTCCTCATCCTATATTCCCCCTTCTTTTTTCTATAGGAAGGGATTTCTCTCCTTATATCCCTTAACGATTCGCTCTTTTATTTTAACGTGGATTTCTTCAGGCTCATACAATCTCGAGAATTATTTTAAACTAAGACTTAAGACTTACCCTGGTAAATGGATTTCTCTTTATGCTCTTATATTATAATTTACTAAATTAAATTCCTCATAGAAACACATTTTCCCTGTTTTTTTTATAAAATTTACCCATTTTTAACAATTTAAGCATAAAATAATACATTCATGATATAAGGGGTGTAATAAATGGGATTATATATTAACAATGGCGAACATCCTACAGTATATAAAAATAAGAAGAAGATATCTGAACCAAACCAAAAGTTGGTGAGGAGGGATTTTCTTTCAGAAGTTATAGACGAGCAGCACCAAGCAAATGTTTCATTAATTAATGCCATCAATGAAATGAAACACCAGTTTCTAAACCAAGAGGTGGTACAAGCAAATAATTGGGATAAAATAGTACACCAATTAAATGAAATTAGCACGAGTAATCAAAAGCATAGTGAATATGAAGAATTAATAATCCATTTGTTGAAAACACAAGAGGAACTTCAAAAACAACTATCAGAAAAAATCAGTAAACAAGAAGAGTTTCAAACAGGGGTATTAACTCGGTTAGACCAACAAGAAGCATTGACAGAGAAAATCTCTAGGCAATTAAATCATATCCGCTCCATTCTTTTTGAAAGGACTAACTATCTTGCAGAAAAAATTGACGAAGGATATAAAATTACTTCTTCCTATGTTTATAACTTAATGACTGGTTCAGACCAGCCCATAACATTTTATTTAATGAACAATAAAAAAGGGGAAAAACAGAAATAAACTCGGTGCCATAAAACAATGGCACCGTTTTTTTAGCTATGTTGCTTCTTTTGTATCTAAATCGCTTCAACTTTTCCATAGCAATGGACAAAGTTTTTTAGTATCTCTTTTCCACATGAGGTTAATATCGATTCAGGGTGAAACTGAACACCTTCGAGAGGAAGTTCTGAATGCCGAATTGCCATGATTTCTCCATTCTCCGTCCACGCGGATATCTCAAAACAGGTTGGCAGTGTCTCCCTTTTGACAATCAATGAGTGATACCTCGTTGCCGGAAATGGATTTGGCAGTCCTTTAAAAATTGTTTTTCCATCATGATATATATTAGAGGTTTTTCCATGCATTAATTGCGCAGCAGGGACAACATCACCTTCATAAGCTTGAGCAATAGATTGGTGCCCAAGACAAACTCCCAAAATGGGAATAACTCCTGAAAATGTCCTTATAACCTCTAGGCTTATTCCTGCCTCACTAGGATTACCTGGACCTGGGGAAATCATTAAAAAATCAGGATCCAACGTTCTAATATCATCTAAGGTGGTTTGGTCGTTCCTCTGTACGACTAAGTCCTCCCCCAGCTCCCCTAGGTATTGAACTAAGTTAAAGGTAAAAGAATCATAATTATCAATCATGAATATCATTGCTGTTCACCTGTTTCCCTTCAAACAATTCATTTCTTTCTTAGTATTAGCTTTTTTCATCATACATGAATATCAAAAACAAAAGAAGCCCTTTCTACTATGAAAAGGGCTTCCAATATGAATGAAGTGTGTTAGGTAACTTTTGCTAAGAAATTTTCTTTAATTCCTCAGATAATTTGAGGAAAGCTTCTTTATTTCTTTCTTGTAGGGAAAGGTCGATTTCCTTACGGAGTACTTCTCTTCTAAATTCAATCAAGGCGTGGTTTAAAAACATCTCAGCAATTACAGAATCGTTGTTCTCATCAGTTGGTTGTGGAGAATTTAATAATCTCTTTTCCATGGAAATCAACTCCTTGAGCTTTTTTTAATTATACTGTTAATTATCTAAAAATTCAAACACTTTGTTCATTATTATCAAAAGAAATTTTTTCCTAACATTTAAGAAAAATTTAATAGTTTATTTAGATTGCTTTTATAACTTCGGATTACACTGAGCATGTAACAAAATGATGAATGGAGGAAATGTATATGAATAAGAAGCTTTTAGCGGTTATCGGGATAAGTGGAACCCTTATGTTAGGAAGTGTTTATTCGATTTCAGCGAATACATCTGGTTACGACCTATACAAGGAAGCCTTAAAGAAAACTCATACGGCTGATAGCGCGACGTTGAATTTTAACCTTAAAATCGAGGACAACAAAAAGTCTATATTATCATCCGAGTCCATTTTCAAATCTGATTCAGTCAAACAAATACACTCCATCTCTACTCGTTTAGCAAATGAATCGGAAGTTAGCAATATGAACATGTACAAACAGGATGGAAATTGGTTTGTGATGAAGGAGGGACTTGATACGGTTTACAAAATGGATACCTCAAAAAATCCACATCACAGTAATACCGCTGAATTAAAGGATGATGTAGAGAATCTCATCGATGTTATGACCAAAAATCTTCAACAACAAATTACAGTGGCAGAAAAGAAAAACGGCAACCACGTGATTGAGCTAGATCTAACTGGTAAAGAAATTCCTCTTTCTGCAAATGCTTTGAGTACGTTAATGATTAAACATGCGGTCATGATTCAAGACATTAATGAAACTGAAAGCTCAGACTTTCACATTAAGGCAAAGCTCCCTGAGTTGGATCACGAAATAACGGTTAATCAAGTTAAACTCACTGCACAAGTAAATAGGAAAAACTATATTGAACAACAGACAATCAAGGTAATCGTTACAGGCAAAGATAGACAGGATGCCAGCCATGAATTAGTACTAAATATTAATTTAAATGCATCTGACTATAATCAGAATACAGTTACACCTATTGAGATACCTGCTGATAAAGTAGTCGAATTCAAGCACGGTAGATAGTATCTTGAATTTAGTAATTTATAGAGGTGACAATTTTGGAAAAAGTAATGGTTATTACTGGAATGACTAAGCAATACTCAAATGGCAGAGGTATACAAAATATCGATTTAACCATAAACCAAGGGGAAATAGTAGGGATTCTTGGTCCCAATGGAGCTGGTAAAACAACCTTATTAAAATGCCTGACCGGTCTGGCTTCTCCTGATAGAGGAAAAGTTGAGTTATTTGGCGTCGACCTTCAAAATAATTACAAGGAAGCGATAGGTCCTGTTGGTGCCTTAATTGGACCTGCTGCTGCTTATGAAAAAATGTCACCCTATAAAAATCTAAAAATGATTTCTCGCTTGTACTGTGGTATAACCGATTCAGATATTGAAAGGATATTGCACCAGACTGGTTTAACTCCTTATAAAAACGAGAAAATTTCCTCCTTTTCTATGGGCATGAAGCAGCGTTTTGGGATTGCCTCAGCACTTATTTCCAAACCTCGCTTGGTCGTTTTGGATGAACCAACGAACGGCTTAGATATTGATGGTTTGCTATTGTTAAGAAAATCAATACAGGAGATATCAAGCCAATTCGGTGTAACCTTTGTGATTTCCAGTCACCATATATCAGAACTAGAAAAATTATGTAATCGTTTTTGTTTTCTCATCAATGGGGCAGTTTCATTATTTGAAGCCGGTAACGAGCCATTAGAGGATGTCTATGTCAGGAAGATTGAGGTGGCAGGGAAATGAACACAATCCAAGCAAATACTCTCAATGAATTTCAAAAGCTGCTGACCAAAAAGGTTACCAAGCTTTTTCTGCTCACTGCGGTGCTTATTCCTGTGCTGACTAAGCTTCTTGTAAATAATCTATTTTTGACAGATTGGATGGCGTTACCGACTGAAAATATTAATTTTACCTTGTTAGATTTATTGGTAAAAATTTTAATCCCTTTATTTATTTTTATCGCGGCCACAGATTTATTTACTGGGGAAGGTGAACGTGGAACTTTATTTCAGGTAAGGCCAATCAGTCGAATGGAGCTTTTCTTATCCAAATTAATGGCTGTTAGTATCTTTAGCTTATTTATTCTTTTACTGGAATGGTTGGCTGTGATGATTAGCAGCGCTGTTTTTGATAAAGCTTTCGACATTGCTGCCATCCCTTCCAGTCTTGGCGCCTTTATTGTGTCTTGGTTTCCCATTATCGTTCTAACCGCATTTGCTATTATGTTGACACTTTTAGTCCATTCTAGTGTTCTCGCTATTTCTGGAATGATAGTCCTCTACTTTATCATGATGTTGATTCCATATGTTCTTCCTGGTTCCTTATATTTAATGCCATCTGCCTATTTAGATTGGTATATACAGTGGCTTAGCGATGTGTCAATTCGGTGGATGATTCAAACTGTCATGTATTTGTGCTCTTCTTTCGCATTGTTTTTTTCAGTAGGCTATTATATGTTTAATAGAAAAGAAGCCTAACTAAAGGGTGTTTTTCAATGTCTATTAAACTTCGGCTAATACTTTCAAATATTGCGATGATTCTGGTACCAATTATTTTGTTTTTGATTACTTCTTTTCTCTTATTAATTGTTTTTCTCGGCGATATTCGTGAAATGGCTAATTTCTTACCTGAAAGCCACAATTACCACAAAACTAAACAAGAGGATACAGTATTTTTCCTCGAACTAAAGGAAAAGTCTGCTGTAAATCCTGTTGAATTGATGAGTAAGGAGTATTTGGAATCACTGAATAATGAGCTTAATGAAATCGAATCTGGATTAATTATCCGTAAAAACGATGAGATCTTTTATTCTACCCGCGAGCTTGAAAACATCCGTACAGAAGCACTGCCGGAATTTGGAACAGAAAAAAGCTTCCGCAGCCTTGAAGAAATTGGTGAGCAGACTTTTGCTATGAAGCAGCATGATTTCTACTTACAAGATGGCAGTGAAGTCTCCTTATTTTTAATGAGAGACGCAAGCCCGTGGAATCAGTTTGTACGAACCTTCTTCCCCATTCTATTCGGTTTATGTTTATCGATTTTAATTGCAACGAATGGACTATTAACCTATTTTGTATCCAAAAGTATTATCAAACCAATTAATCAGTTAAAGAAGGCAGCTCATTTTATAAAAAGCGGAAACCTTGAGCATTCCATTACAGCAACAAGGAATGATGAGATTGGCCAATTAACACAAGCATTTGAAGAAATGAGAATCCAATTAAAGGAGTCACACGAGATTCAAAGGCAATATGAGGATAACCGAAAGGAATTAATTGCTCATATCTCACATGATTTAAAAACACCGATTACCTCAATTAAAGGCTATATTGAAGGCATTCGTGATGGCGTAGCAGACACACCTGAAAAGAAAGCCCGATATATTCAAACGATCTATACAAAGGCTGTGGATATGGACCATTTAATTGATGAATTATTCTTATTCTCGAAGCTAGATTTAGGCAAAGTCCCGTTTGAGTTTGAACAGATTGATATCAAAGATTATTTAACCGATTATTTCGAGGAATTGAGTTTCGATCTTAGAAAGCAGAATGTAGATTTACATTTCCAGTTTGCCCCTCAAGGTCAGTATCATGTATTAGCGGACCGGGAAAAGTTTAAACGAGCTCTAGCAAATATTATTAACAATAGTTTGAAGTACATGGATAAAGATAAAAAGGAATTAAACATATCTATGCAGTCTACTGACGACAACGTTGAGATTTCCATTGCTGATAATGGACCAGGTATCCCAGAAGAATCAATCCCCTTTATCTTTAATCAGTTTTATCGGGCTGAGCAATCCAGAAATAAATTAACCGGCGGCAGTGGTTTAGGTCTTTCCATCGCAAAAATGATCATTGAAGAACATAACGGTGTGATAAAATTGGAGAGTACTTTAATGGTAGGAACAAAAATTACCATTTATTTGCCGCACGCTACCTGCTCCGAGGAGTTACCATCATGAAAAAAATATTAATCATAGAAGATGAAAAAAGCATTGCGGAACTAGAACAGGATTATCTAGAGATCAATGGCTTTCAAACAGAAATGGTCCATACAGGAGATATCGGTCTGCAGAAAGCTCTAACACAGGATTATGATTTAATTTTGCTCGATGTCATGCTGCCAAACATTGACGGCTTTGAAATCTGTAAAAGAATAAGAAATATCAAGGATATCCCCATCATTATGGTGACAGCTAAAAAAGAAGAAATTGATAAGATTAGAGGTCTTGGGCTAGGTGCCGATGATTATTTAGTTAAGCCGTTCAGTCCGAATGAAATGGTTGCTAGAGTGAAGGCACATTTATCCAGATATGAGAGATTATCAATGAAACACCCTACTGAATCACAAGGAATTTACATCCGTGGTTTATTCATAGATCGCTCTTCACGACGTGTCTTTGTTAATAACAAAGAAATTACCTTAACAACAAAGGAATTCGATGTTCTCACCTTTCTAGCGTTACGCCCAGATCAAGTCTTCAGCAAAGACCATCTATTTGAAAGAATTTGGGGCTATGACAGCAATGGGGACGTCTCAACCGTCACCGTACACATCCGCAAAATAAGAGAAAAAATCGAGCTTGACCCCTCCAACCCAGAATACATAGAAACCGTATGGGGCTCGGGCTATCGTTTTCATTAACTCTGTGAACACCTAAGAAGGTGTCACCTTGGTGACAGGCACCACAAAAAGACAGTGTCCACCCTAGGTGGACACTGTCTTTTTGTGTGTTAGTGTATTTGACTTTGGAATAGTGTGTTCCGGTTGTTAAATTTAGTGACCAGTTTTATTAGGAATAGGTTGCCGATAAGTAAACCAGCTCCTATTAGGAATAATGTTACTGGGCTTAAGAAGAACATTCCACTAGCTTGGCTAATAATGACTCCAATGATTGGCAGCACCAGTATTCCGCCAAATTGCTGGGCTTCTTGGAACGTTTTGACCTTGGCTGAAATTAAAACATTTAAGATGATATTAAATAGGACTAATATCGGGATTACCCAAAACATTAAAATCATCCAGGTAGAGTTAAAATATAAGATTACCTTAAAATGCGGATACGTGATTACATTAACAATAATAAAACTAATGATAAAGGCTGCAAATGAAATAGCTAATGTTGGAATTAAGGAGGCTAACACTTTACCAAGAAACAAGTCTTTAATTGAAATGGGTGCAAACAGCAATGTTTCTAACGTATTTCTTTCCTTCTCCCCTACAAAACTATTTGATGAAGTAACCATTGAGTTAATAATGGCGACCATTAAGAAAAATGGTATCATCATAAAGGTTAAGAAAAAATAAACAAATTTATACCCAAGATTCGGCAATGCGATAAGAGTATTCCTCATATCCTCATTAGGAAAATTTTCAATAAATGAATGCAGCGGTTTTTCTATATCTTTTGAAGATGTTCCAACTAAATCGAAGTGAATACCGAAGTAGGCCACACCAGATGGAACTACAATACAAAGGATTAATGCCACGATTATCATCGGTAACCAAACCTTTTTGGATGAAAAAGTAGCTTTCATATCTTTCTGTGCAATGGTTAAAATCGTCTGTTTATTCAACCCCTCTTCCCCCCCTAATAGTAAAATAAATCGCCTCGAGACTTCTGTTGGTTATCTCGCAATTATGAACCCATGTTTCATTAAGAATTTGGGCTAATAAAGGTGTAATCTCTTCTTTTTTGGACAGCAAAAACTCCAATTGGTTTGACCCTCTTCTTGTGTATGTGTACCCCTTGTAAGTTTGGCTATTAAGAGGCTTAAGACCCGTTTCTACTAATAACTTAATTTCTTTTAAGTATTTGTCCTCTAATTCCGTCATCGTTCCGTTTTCTACGATTCTGCCATCTATTAAAAACAAATAGGAATCACAGATGGTTTCAAGCTGATGTAGAACATGAGAGCAAATTAAGATTGTTACCCCTTCTTCTTGATTCACTTTACGTAAATAATGGATTACCTCATTCATTCCTTCAGGATCTAATCCATTCGTAGGTTCATCTAAAAATAGAAGGTTTGGATTATGCAGTAAGGCTTTTGCTAGTGCGATTCTTTTCTTCATTCCTGTAGAAAAGCTGCCCACTAATTGATCCTTAAAGCCAAGCATATCAAACTGCTCTAGTAAATGTGTAATTCGCTTCGTATCAGAATGACCATATATTTTTGAAAAGAAAACAAGATTATCCCAGGCCGACATATCATGATAAAGACTTGCACTTTCTGTAACAATTCCAACCCTTTTTCTGATTTCATCGCCTTGTAATTTTGGATCAAAACTCATTACTTTCATCATTCCAGCATTTTCATCAATTACTCCATTTAATAAACGGATAATCGTTGTTTTCCCTGCCCCGTTTGGACCAAGCAGACCATTAATACTTCCTTTCTTTATTGTAAAAGAAACATCCTTTAATATTTCACGTTCATTATATTGCTTGCTGACTTTTTCGACCTCAATAATATTTGTCAAATTTCTCCCCCCAAAAACCTTCATCCTTCTTTATAACGATTAAGGATTGGAAATCGTTCACAAAAATTTACTATTTATTTGATAATTTCTTTTTAATAGGCTCTTTTCTGGAAATGTTGTTGCTTTTTCAAGTAATTACGATTGATTGAGCATTATTTTCATTGAGAATAGCCTAAATTAAAGAGAAAAGAGCCTGCAAACTTAGTTCTAAAGCTCAAAACAGCTTATTCCACGTTAAAATCGGCTTTAAGATTTTAACAACAATATTTACGAAAATAGCCTTTTAATAAGAATGACCATATGTTCGAAAGGTTTTTGTATTTAGGTTGCCGAATAGAATGTAGAAATAAGAAATGAGGAGAATTGAAATGTCAACAAAAAAAGGGAGTATTCTGGTAGTTGAGGATGAAGAGAAGATTGCACGAGTATTGGAACTTGAACTGGAATATGAGGGATATGAAGTAACGAAAGCAATCGACGGCCTTGAAGCACTTGAAGCCTATCATACTGGCAGTTGGGATTTAATATTATTGGATGTCATGCTGCCAGGGTTAAGCGGGATTGAACTTCTTCGGCGTATTAGAAAGAATGATTTCCAAACGCCTGTCATCCTATTAACAGCAAAAAGCTCTGTTGAAGACAAAGTATCCGGTCTTGACCTGGGGGCCAATGATTACATTACAAAGCCCTTTCAAATTGAAGAACTGTTAGCAAGAATACGTGCTGCCTTTAGAATCAAACGTACTGAAGAACAACAAACTCAGAATGAAAACGAAGACCTGCTGCGATTTGCTGATTTATCGGTAAATCAAAAATCTAGAGAAGTTATTCGAGGCGACGCGGAGTCCATCGATTTGACGCCAAGGGAATATGACTTACTAGTCTATCTGATGGTCAATAAACGACAGGTGTTGAGCAGGGACCAAATACTCGAGGCTGTATGGGGGTATGACTTTTTTGGAGATACAAATGTGGTGGACGTTTATATTCGCTATGTTAGAAAAAAAATTGACCTCCCACATCTTCCCTCGTTAATTCATACGGTTCGCGGCGTTGGTTATGTAATGAAGGATTCCAAATGAAACTGAGAAATAAAATTAACCTTTATACGGCTTTTTTATTTGCGTTATTGCTCCTCATCATAAATATTACAGTTTATTATTCATTCAACAAATTAATCCTCGACAGCGAACTTAGCACTGCGCATAATGAAATGGAAAAAATATCTGAGAATATTGGAAAATCACTTGGAACGATATCCGAAGATACTCTTTTAAGATCCTACGTCCCTATAAACGGGATGATTCAAATTGTTACGAAGGATCATAATGACTCCTCTCCATATACTAGCCCTGGTGCACATGACTTAAGTAAGAGGAAATCCGTATTTTATAGTAATGAAGTCAGTAAAACAATAGAATACCAGGATAGACTATTTAGCTTTGAATCTATGCCAATCATATTGCAAGACGGAAGCATGGCCAATCTGCAGATAACCAAGAGTATGGAAACTGCAACCAATAATTTATCCATCCTTCGCCTTGTGTTAATCATGGTAACTCTGCTTGCGCTAATTCCCGTATTAATTTCCAGCCGGATTCTTAGCAACCTGATTACAAAGCCCGTAACATCTATGATAAGAACTATGACAGATATAAGGCAAAGCGGAGCTTTTAAGCGCCTTAAGCTTGAGGGCAGCTCGAGGGACGAACTCTTTCAAATGGGACAAACCTTTAACCATATGATTGATTTATTAGAAGTCAATTTTGATAAACAGAAACAATTTGTCTCCAATGCGTCGCATGAACTTAAAACTCCTTTAACCATAATAGAAAGTTATGCGAGTCTATTAAAAAGAAGAGGTTTAAAAGAACCGAAGCTATTCTCTGAATCAATCGAAGCCATTCACTCAGAGGCCATCCGTATGAAGGAAATGACAGAACAACTGTTAATGTTAGCAAGGCACCATGAACAATGGAATATTGAGCTTAACAAATTAAACATTAGCCAGTTAATAACCCAAACAGTCGAAGCATTTAAAAATGCATACAATCGTGATATTCAATTTATCCAGGAAAATGAAACTCCCCTTTTCATTGAAACCGATGAAAAAAAGCTCAAGCAGCTGCTGTTTATTTTTTTAGACAATGCTAGGAAATATAGCGATGAAACCATTTCGGTAGAGCTAGGGCATGACCACGATGAAGTTTACATTAAGATTAATGATTATGGAATTGGTATTCATGAAAGTGACCTTCCAAAAGTTTTTGACAGGTTCTATCGGGTGGATAAAGCAAGAAGCAGAAAACAGGGCGGTTCTGGCCTTGGGTTGTCACTTGCAAAGGAAATTGCCGACGCAATCGGTGTTATCATACATCTAGATAGTGTACTAGGTATAGGAACTACTGTCACGATTCTGAGTAAAAAAATTGAAAAATGATAGCAATTTCCTCATCACTTTCTCATTTTCATATAAGAAAATAAATGGTACTAAGGTGGTGAATAATTAGTGAAAAAATTATCTTGGTTTTGGGTAACAATGTGCTCAATCATTATTGTTATTGTTTTTGTGAGCTGGCAGCAATTCGAAAAACTTTCTCCATCTGCTGATATGTTAACAGAACAGGAAGCTCAGGAACTTGTTCAAGAGCGTTATCAAGGTAAGGTGACATTATTAAAACTATTTGATCAGCAATATCAAATAGAACTCCAAAAACAGAATAAACTTTATGTCATTAAACTTGATGCGCAAAGTGGAAAAATATTATCTTTTAATGAAAGTACTGAATCAACAGTACCATTTCCCGATCCCCCTCTGAAAGTAGAGCTTCCAGAGGAAGAACTAAAACAAATCGTACTCGGTGCAGTAAATGGATCGCTTGTATCTTTTGAGAAAGTTGATACAAATCAACAACCTTCATATAAAGCAATAGTGAATGAAGCAGACAAACAAACAACGATTATTGTGGACGCCGCTTCAGGTGATATTCTCTTCACTACATCATCTGTAGTCAATCAACCTCCTAATCGATTAACAGAAAATGAGGCTGTTACGATTGCGAGTTCCCAGGTTCAGGGTGAGGTAGATGATATTTGGCTGGATACACAGGGGGACCAAACCTTTTACCTTGTCAAAATTGAAACGAGTGATGACCGTGAAGCAACTGTCCAGATTCATGCGATCACAGGAGAAGTGATGTCAGTATCTTGGGATGATCATAGAAGTGATAAAAAAGACGATGACGATGATGACTAGTCAATAAGAAACCATTAAACTAGCTTTTCTCATGAATTTCTAATGTTTCTATCCTTTTACTCTCATATTCGGTGGATATACTAAAATTGTAGAAAGGGAATAAAAAAAAGGAGGAAATAATAATGAAAAATAAAGTTTTAATAGGTGTAGTGTCATCGTTACTCGTTTTTGGGGGAGCTATTGCAGTAGGTGCTTCAAAGAATGATACGCGTCCAGATGATTCCATTCATCTAGATGACAAATCGTCCGTAATGAATTTTGATACACAAAGCTTGCCTGAAATAATAACAGGTCAGGAAATTGAGCTAGAAACAGAGCACGGCCAAACATTTTATAAGATAGAATCCGATGATGACAGCAGCAATTCCACTGTTTCTCAATCGAACACTTCTGCTTTGTCGGTTGAAGAAGCAGCAAAAATCGCTACAAATGAGGTAAGCGGAACGATTACCGAGGTTGAAACGGAAATGGAACATGGCAGACTGGAATTTAAATTTGAGATTCAGTCGGATCAAGGTGAAGTTGACGTTCGAGTAGACGCTGAAACAGGAAAAATCACACGGGTAAAGTTTGATGATGACAGCAGAGATAATCGGGATGACGATGATGATGACAGTGGGATTGATGGATAATTATAAGTAGAGAACAATCGTTAAATCGATTGTTCTTTTTTCGTCCCATATATGTAATTTACACCTATTAGTAATAATAAACCAAAAATGTATATATAATATGTTAATTACATCATTATACCAGTTTACACTATCCCAATTATGGCTAAAAAGATTACTATTATCAACCATAGGAGGTAGTTTAATTGGGTAAATTATTATCGGGAATCCCCTATTTACGAATGGGTGCTGGAGAACCTCTGGTTTTTATTCATGGTCTTGGAGAAATCAAGGAAGGCTGGTCCAATCAGTTTGAATTTGCACAACAGTATGACCTGATTATTCCAGATTTACGTGGACATGGAGAGTATATTACGGATGAGAAAATTTCAATGATAAACTTTGCATTGGATATTATAAAGTTGCTAAAAGGTCTCGAAATTGATAGCGCCCACATTTGTGGATTATCAATGGGCGGAATGGTTGCACAAGAAATCTACCGTCAAGCACCAGAAATGTGCCGCTCCCTTACGCTGGTAAGTACATTTCATTATGCACCAAAACAATTCGGACAGCTCTTTTTGAAATACCGTAAGTTAAAATCAGAATCAATTTCCCTTGAGGAGCAAAAAAATATTGCTGCACGTGTTTGCCTATATTCCTGGACTGAGGAAAACTTTGAGAATTTCTATAAATTCTATCAGCCTAATCGTGACTATTATATTCCTTCCATGAAGGCATGCCTTGAGGTTAATAATTTATGCCTGCTCCCAAAGATAAAAGTTCCCACTTTAATTATTGGCGGTCAGTACGATTCGGTAACCCCTGCTTGGATACAATTACTCATGCATAAACAGATTAGACATTCTGAATTTGTCATTTTTAGAAATACAGGGCATATTGCTAAGCTCGAGGCTAAAGAAGCATTTAACGAGGTACTGCGAAACTTTTTAAACAAACATAAAAAAGCATGTTAAGGGAAGAAAGAAACCTCTTCCCTTTCTTCCCTTAACCATTATATAATCTTGTACTCATCTTTATTACAACAATTTAAAGTGGATTTGAACGAGTGGAAGCCCATTCATCCACCACTACCGCGAACAATCCGGTTAATGCTAAGGAAACATGACCTGCTTCAACGAGCTTGTAAGTTTTATCCTCACTCGAAACAAAATCCATGATTGGTAAGCTTTGTTGTTCTGGCACTAAATTATCGTTTGATGAGGAAATAACAAGCAAATTCGATTTAATATTATTTAAATCTACTTGTTTATTGCCAATCATCAATTCTCCTTTAACAAGCTTGTTCTCCTTAAAAAGATTATTCGCTAATTGTCTAAATGCCTCGCCTGCAAATGGAACCTGGTCAGTTGTCCATTTATTCATTCGGCGCCATTTATCCACATATCTAGCGTCATGGGCTCGATTCAACAGCGTCGTATAGTTACTAAAATAAATTGGAGCGGATACTGCACGAAACATCGCTTCCACATAGGTTGACGGTATATTTCCATAAACATCAATGAAGCGATCGAAATTTATATCACCATTCCTAAAGCCCTCTAACCATTTATCTGGACCAGCATAATCAGTAAAATCTATAGGTACAGTTGCAACAATCAAGTTTTTAATTGGTTCTTCTGCAATCGAGGCATAAATAGAAGCAATCGTACCACCTAAGCAATAACCTACAATTGTGATTTCGTCTGCACTAGAATGGCGAATTGCACGATTAACTGCCGTTCTTAAATACTTTTCAATGTATGTATCCAGTCCGATGTTTTTATCTTCGTATCCCGGAGTACCCCAATCTAATAAATACACGTCATATCCACGATTTGTGAGTCCCTCAATTACGCTTGCCTTAGGGGCAATATCAAGAATATATGGTTTATTAAATAAGGAATAGACGAAAAATAATGGGATTCCATATTTTTTTTGTTTTGCTGGGTAATGCCATAATACGGATTTATTTTTTCTCCATACATCAGTCCTAGGTGTATGACCAATTTTCGGTTCCGGCTCATTTAGCACTTGAAAAAGATGCTCCCAGCGTTTCATTTCTTTTTCGTAATCTAACTCTAACGGTAGAAATAAATCCTTAAAAGGTGTATCGACTGCCACTTCTTTAGCCCCCTTTGCAATTATTTTGTCGACTCTAGACCTGTTAAGACCGGTTCTTTTTGATCGTCATTTTTAATGTGACTTTTAAGTCTCTCTATATCTTCTTTAAGATTAGTTAATTTATTTAGCTCAAACTTAATCTCTTGTAGTTCACTTTGTAAATTCTTTGAATCTGCAAGTTCCTTTTTTGTTTTAACTAACTCTGTTTTTAGTTGCTTAGTTAGTTTAATAATTTCCTTGGATACCTCTACAACACTTTCGATTTCCTTGCTTTGTGATTTCAAAGAATCATGTAAATCCCAAATTTGTTCTTCGAGGGATTCAATTTTTTCTTCTGTTTGAATGGTTAAAGAAGTAACATTCGCCAAGTCATTTTTAGTAGGGATGTTGAACACACCTGCAATTGTCTCTTGATTCTTTTTAAAAGCTTCAAGGTAAAGGGAGTGTGCGTCAGTCCCTACTTTTGACATTTTGACAAATTCATTGTTATTGGACAAAAGAAAAAGAAAATCATTTATTTGTTTTTCCCAAATTTCACTATACTTTTTGAATGAATCATATGGGTCATACGGACTTTTAGACGACATCTGGTTCACCTCTGGTAAAGTTATGATTTTGACTCCGAAGCATTCTTCATATATTGCTGAAATGGTAAAAGTGCAGACTTTACTTGTTTTTCAAAAAGATTCACGAATATTTTTTGATTTTCATATAAAATATTCGTTGTACTTTTTACACCTTCAATATACTTCTCTCTATTTCTCTTTCTAAAAGAAATATATTGTTCGACACTGTCTAGGTACTTGTCAAGTGCTTGTCCAGTGGTTAAAGCACGAATTGGCGTGGTTAATAAGGATGTCGTTTTATTTTGAATGTCATCAACTACTTGGTTGATCTCTTCATAAGACTTTACAGGAAAAAAATGCTGTATCGTTGTCGTGGTCATGAGTAATTCTTCACGAGCATATTTCTCCCATTCAGAAAGCTCTCTCCTAAATTGCTCCGTAATGGCTTGGCTATTTTCCTGATTTCTTTTAATACTCTCAACAAATTTTTTAGTAGCATTTAAGAATATTTCATCACGATGGTTTAATCGACTTGCCCATTCATCCACTTCTTCATAAGCAGCTTTCCATATTAATTCAAAACTTGAAAACTGATTTTCCTTGATTTCTTGATTTTCAATTGCTGATTCATTTCTATTAACCATTGTTTTCTCCTCCATTTGGTTAGTCATCAAATAACTTCTTCAATTCTTCAAGGTCACTCTTCAAGGACTTTATTTTGATTACCTTTAAATCCTTTACTTCATCTTCAAAAAAATGATGCATCCCACGTAAAGATTGATTAAGTTTTTTTAACTGTGAATAATCCCTTTTTAAGCCAATGTTTAGCATATAAAGTGTTTCTTCAAGATTGTCCAGTTTATCCTCACAATCTACTTTTTTTCTGGCAACTTCCGCAAAATCATCTTTCTTAGGAATATCAAATACAGTTAACCAGTTGTTAATTATCTTTTGTTGAACCA
>JAPSKD010000032.1 GCA_031177865.1 Bacillus sp. (in: firmicutes)
TGGGATTCTTAACGGGACTCGCAAAGAAGCCAAAATCATGATGGTCTTTTCGAAGAAGAAAAGAATCTTGCAAGCCAAGTCAATGAAGCGGAAGGTTCGTTTCGCAAACTGTATCTGTGTGCAGCCTTGTCATATTCCGTTTTCAAAGAAACATTCGTATACCGTAGCCATCCAGTCGCATTCGATCACATAGAACCCCATAGCGCAAGGCGAAAAAACTTTTTTGAGGAAAGCACTCAAAAAACTTTTTGTCGTCCCTTCGGGCAACCTTGCCCTATGAGAACCTATGCGATCAAGAATTGGCGACGGCTACGGTACACGAATGTTTTTGTTCTTTGAAAACTGCATAAGACAAGGCAAGGCAGCTCAACAGGAATTTGCTCACAAACCTTAAAACCTTCCGCTCCGCTCGGGGACAGGCAAACGGTTCCGAATGTTGGAGGGGTGGGTGGAAAATCCAAGAGAGGCATTGAAAGGGGGTGAAATCAAAAATGGATGAACTCTTGCAACTAATTGAAGAGGAAAGGCACAA
Source organism: Bacillus sp. (in: firmicutes) (assembly GCA_031177865.1). GTDB lineage: Bacteria > Bacillota > Bacilli > Bacillales > Cytobacillaceae > Neobacillus. Next base: position 533 of record JAPSKD010000032.1, read on the forward strand.
GATGCACGAACTAGCCGAACGGTACGGTCTAGCTTCTCCTGTGGTTGTAGAGCAATCGCAAAGGTTGGACGCTTTGCTAAATGCTTACTCGATCAAATGAAAGTGAGGAAATGAAAATGACGCATCTAATAAGTAAGTTTCCATTAGGGCAAATTTTTGCCACTCCCGGTGTTATTGAACAGGTAAGCGAAGGCGACCGACTCACAGCCCTTGCAAGGCATCGTATGGGCGATTGGGGCGAAGTTTCAGCCGATGACTGGCAAAGCAACAACGAAGCTTTAGAAAGCGGTGAGAGGCTGTTGTCAGCCTATTTGAGCAAAGAAGGTGTAAGATTTTGGGTCATCACGGAATACGACCGAAGAGAAACCACTTTTTTACTACCCGAAGAATATTAAAAGCCGACTTGCTTTAAGGGAGCAATTCGGCTGGGGCGAAGAATTTGGGAACCCTTCGCCCCTCCATTATACCACATAAGGGAGAGGGAAAACATGAGTGTAAAAATCTATGAAATGGTTACAGATCGCATCATAAAACTGCTAGAAAGCGGTGTAGTTCCTTGGCGTAGACCTTGGAAGGTAGGCGCAGCGGTGAACTGGAAGACTGGAAAGCCTTACCGTGGAATAAATACGCTGCTTCTGGAACCCGGAGAGTATGCAAGCTTTAAACAAGTAAGTGAAGCCGGGGGAAAGGTCAAAAAGGGCGAAAAGGGAAATATCGTTGTGTTCTGGACGTGGTTGGAGAAGGAGGACGAAAAGAGCGGGGAAATGACCAAAATCCCGTTCTTACGTTACTATATGGTTTTTGAGATTAACAAGCAATGCGAAGGATTGCAGAGCAAGCGGAATGACCAAACGTTTGAACATGACCCCGTAGAAGAGGCAGAGCGCATTTGCAGGGGATACCAAGACGCGCCGCCCGTTCGCTTTGCTTCGGGTCGGGCGTTCTACCGTCCATCAGATGACTCTATAAGCGTTCCCCCACTTTGCGATTATGAAAAGCCCGAAGAATATTACAGTACCTTGTTTCATGAATATGTACATAGTACAGGGCATGAAAACCGTCTAAACCGTTCAGGGATTACCGAGATTGCCGCCTTTGGTGATGAAACTTACAGCAAAGAGGAACTTGTTGCAGAGATCGGCGCGGCTATGCTGTGCGGTGTAGCGGGCATAGATAACAGCACAATAGAAAATAGTGCTGCCTATATTAACAGTTGGCTTCGAAAGTTGAAAGAGGATAAAAAGCTGATTGTACAAGCAGCGGGGCAAGCACAGAAAGCCGCAGACTATATGCTAGGCGTTACGTTTGATGATGCCATCGATTTAGTATAATAAGCGACCGCCCCCTTCGGGGGCGGAACTCAAAGTAGAAATGCTGTATACAGCTTTTTGCCCAGGTATCAAATAGCAGCTCGCTTTTTGTATACAAAAACAAAAAAGCCGGTGAGATCCAGGACACGAGTTTGTATACGGAAAATGAATGGCCAACCAATTCCGGAATGGCAATCTGTATACAAGAACAAAAGGAAATCGAGCGGATCGGGCGCAGTTAGAGAAATGGAGTGTATACAATGACTGAAAGAAAACTAAAAGAGCGGTTTGGATTTATCGCTGTTTTTGATATGAATACTGAACTGGGCGACTACTACACAGTAGGTCAAACCGAGCTAATGATTAACCATGACACGCAATTTGTCTTTCTCAAAGTGGGCAATGAATGGCTTTATATCGGAGATATTGGATAATAGAAAGGAAATGATAGAATGTATACTCATGGAAAGCGAATAAATGGATGCCTTTATATTAGAACAAGGGAAGGTAATTGGGTAAGTTTAAGTAGGGCAGTAGCTCCAGAATAAAACGACGGCTATTCGGATAATATGTGTCCCACACAAAATCCGAATAGCCGTTTTAGCTTTAAATCCATGTGAGTACAAAACAAAATGAGAAGAAGCTATTGGTCTATCCGCTACGAGCTACCAACTCGTAAACTGCTTCGTCCGAACAGCCATTCGGAAAAACAGGGGATTCACAATAGCTTCTTAAATCGAAAACGAATATACGTTTCTTATACCCTAAGTATACTGAAAGCAAAAGGTTGTTTCAAGTTTTTTCAGCTAAAATTTACACACCGAATTTTGCCAAAGAACTCTATAAAACTATTTTGTTCTTGCAAATTGTGTAGTCTCATGTGACAATGTTGATAGTCTCTATCATGCAAATTATTCCTTTGAAAATAAAATATGAACTAGCCATTGTTTCAGCCGCTATGAGCTACCAACTCGTAAGCGGTTTTGTCCGAACAGCCATTCGGTGAAACAGGTGCTATTCACTGTAGCCTAACTATATTTAAAGGCATAGCCTTCAAATTTTATAGTATGGGAATCTTAGTGAATATCTTTACTTTTAGTTTAGTAAAAGTAGGACGCTCCTGATCGCGTATGTCATTTCGGCGATCAGGGGCGTTTTTTGTTTTATTTCAAAGTGAGATTGCGACATTTTAGAGCAGCTACATACAAATTTGGATTTTAAAAATCAAATATATCGGCGTTCGATTCCAATTTTTGAAAAAAATGGACATCGAGGGCTTAGTTTCCTATTGCCTTTTTTAGAAATTAAGCCGTTTCAGTTTGCGCCAAGCTGCGTGGTACAGGAGAACACGTTAAAAACTGCGCGGTACAGGAGGGAGACTTATGCCAAGCGTACTGCTGTCGTCGGAGGTTGCTACGTTCCAGTCGTAGCCATGAGTGTCTAACCAACGCTTGTGAAGCTTCATTAGTCTCTCTATACCTACAGTCGTGAGATAGAAAGCACGTAGAGAGACAAGCATAAGCGAAACGAAGTGTAGCCCGTTAACGATGTGACTCCATCGAGGGCTGCGACCGTTCCGAATAGTACGTGGTACAGGCTCAATGGAACCTTGCTGGAAACCGTTCAAGGGAGAGCAGACCACGGTTTGAGAAGTAACTGTAAGTCCATGGTGGCAGATCGGTCATAGGAACCGTAACCGATCTGGAGCTATATGCTCCATAGCAGTTAGCACCTACGGTGCGTGATGGAAACAATGCCGGGAGCCGACCCCCGATGCGTGGCGGCAGGTTCATGTTCTAATCACCTTATTCCCGTTGACTTTTGATCTTCGGGATAAGGTGAACTGTGTCCAGCACGCAAGGTTCATGCCATATTTGCGCTCTCCCGTCAACTACTAATTTTAGTTCACCTTTAATGTAGGGGCGGGCGTGGGGAGGCTGATTTCAATAAAATGCGAGCGGTTAGCTCGCTACCTTTTTCAATTTTATCCACATATCCACAGCTTTAAACTTCGGCTCGTTTCTGAATGTTCTTGTGGGATGGACAAGGTTCTTTTGCTTTTGTTCTTGAATTCCTTAAATGATTAGGAATTGACTGTTTTGTAGGAGGTTTTAATAGGGGACGTAGCCCAGGAGCGGGCAGCGGGCGCGAGCATGTATGCGAGCGTTACCCAAAGAATCACGTCTTTGATATCGCCGTTGAAAACATGAAAAGTACCACATTTCCCCTTGAAATTTTCTGCTTTTAGTGCGATAATGAATGTATTACATAAAACGTTTTCGTAATTGTATTACGTATAACTATTACAAAAGGAGGTTGTATTATGGCTCAAATCTTTTCTGTTGCTATGAACAAAGGGGGCGTAGGAAAAACTAGCTTAATTACAAATCTCGCTGCGGCTATTAGTTCTCAGCAGCCGGATAAAAAAGTCCTTATTGTTGATACGGATGGACAGGGGAATTCTGCTTTGGCTTTTGGTCGAAAACCTGCTGATTTTACATCATCGGTCTATCACATTTTTACAGGTAAGAAGACGATTGATGATGTGAAGGTGAAACTTTCGGACAATCTGTATTTAGTTCCTGCAAATGATGAAATGAACTTTTTGGAATTCGATGTGCTGACTAAGATCAAGGAATACAAAAATGTCTTTGGGTTGCTTAAAGCGGGGATCGAGCCGATCAGGGATGAGTATGATTATATTTTTATTGATAGCCCACCTTCTCTTGGGTTAATCTTCGGGAATATTCTTGCTGTAGCAGATAAGGTGATAATTCCCTTTGTTCCAGAAACTTTTGCTGTGCAAGGATTGATTCGAATTATTGAATCAGTTAATGAATTTAAAGAGAAGTCCAATCCAAGTTTAACTTTGGCTGGCGTTGTTGGTATGATGGTGGATACTCGTACTGTCCTTCATTCTGAAATGCTGTCTAAGGCTAGACAATACTGTTCTGATCGTGATTATAGAATGTTTGATACAGTTATACCTCGTTCTATTCGCTTTGCGAACGCAACGGCTTACAGTGGTCAGCCTGCTGTTTGGACGGACAGATCAAACCCGATTGTCGGGGCTTATTATGAGTTAGTAGAGGAGGTTCTACAGAATGGCTAGGAGAAGTCTTACCGATTTTTCTGATTTTGAATCAAAAAATCCTGATGGTGATGAACAAAAGCAAGAAACAGAACCGAAGAAACAAGAATCTGGAGATACTCAAGTGAAGAATGAGCAAGAGAATACACAAGACACGGATGTAAAAGTATTACGTAACCCTGTTACCATTGATACAGACGTAATTTCATCTTTTCGAGCCAAAAAGAAGCCAAGAATGGAAGACCAGTTTACTCGGTCAACTTATTTCATACGCAATAACTTGCTGAAAACGCTTGATAAGATGTCTAAAAATGAAGATCGCGGCTTTAAGACCCATTTTGTTAATACAGCTATTGAAAAGTTGATGCTTGAATTAGGTGTAGAAATTTTGAAGGACGAGGATTGATTTCCTCGTCTTTTTATTTTGAAAAAATATTACGTTTTACTTAATAAATTAACTATTATAATTCACTATTACGTTTCATTTATAAGTCATATTAAAACACTTTAATATTAATATTATCTAATACGATTGAATGTTACATTTTATTAATACTATTAACTATTGCACATTAATATTACGTATGTTTATTAGTGTTACATAAAACGTAATACTGAATAGATTGCATAGCACAAAACACCCCTTCACCAAGGTGATCGCAGAAGTTGAAGAATGATTTTTATTACGTAACATTGTTTCAAATACATATTACGCAAATATATTAACAGCGCATTAATATATTAATACTTGTGATTGTGTATTACTTATTAATATTACAATTAAATATGCATATTGATTATAAAGTAATATTATTGCGGTTTAATATTACGTAATATACAATAATAACCTCCTTATCTCCCTTGTCGAGTTTTTTGAATGCTTAATATTGTGTATGAATATTAAGCATGTGTATTTAACGTGCATATTTTTCAAAAGTAAATATATGTACACAAGTATTTGTTTATTACGTTTTTGATTTATTATTACGTTTTAATATTACGTAATACCTTAATGATTACATTTATTGACATATGAAACGGTGATATAATAGGGGAAAAGAGAAGGAGCGTGAGGATTTGGTCGAATTTTTAGTGATTGCCGCAGTTGCAAGTTTACTCTACCGGATGAAAAACTTACTAGGGTTAATCATAAGGCTTAATATATATGGATTGATTGTATATGTTGTATTTTCTGATTCAATCAAGGGATGGGACACTAAAGCTCTATACGTGGCTATATTGAGCATTCCGATACTGATTAATTTTCTCCTTGGTTATTTAAAATTAAAGGTACTTCGAACGTAGAACCGCCCAAATATCAGGAGCGGTTTTTTTCAACACATAAGATTAGTTATGTTTTGAAAAAAGGATGAAATCGCTTGTTTTTCGATACATAACTATGTTAAAATGAAAGTATAAATTCGATACATAACTATTTTGGGATCGGAATAGAGTGTGACCCTAAGAAACTTCAAACTGACCCTAAAATCACTTTATTTGTCCCGAAGTTGAGGGGGAGAACATGCCGCGAACAAGTTACAGTGATAAAAGACCGAGATTAGATTGCAGCAGTGGCGTTAAAGCTCGAATAAGGGCTTTAAGGGAGTCTATGGGAATCAAAAGTGATTCAGAGGTTATTGCTTATCTTCTTGCGTTCTATGACGATCACTACGAGAAGATAACTCTTGCGAAGGACAAACATTATCGTGAAAGTGCAGAAATGTTAGATCGGCAGCAGTCATTTTAGAATTACGTATACAATCTTTCCCCGCATCATCTTGCTTCAGCTCATATTTTGTATACAAAAATGAAACAACTGGCGAGATCCAGGGCAAGATTTTGTATACAAAAACAAAACACGATCTTGCGGATCAGGCGTGGACAGAAAAAAGGAGTGTATCCAAAGTGTCTTCCAGAACACCTATACAAGTACCCGAAGAATTAAAGGCAAAAGTCGATGAACTAAAGGGGAAGTGGAATGTTAAAACTCATTATGAGGTCATCGAAAAACTTATCTCTAGCAACAATGATTTCAAAAAATTCAAAGAAGAACAACGTAGAATAGGGCAAGAGGAAAAAGAACAACAGCGGTTAAAGGATGAACAGGAAAAGGAACGACAGCGAAAGGAAACGGTTGATCTTGGAGAAGAAACTAAAGCGAAATTCATAGCTTTTAAAGAAGAAATGAATTTTGAAGAAGATGCTTCGGTGTTTGAGTTGTTACTGTATCATTACCTAAATTCCCAAAGCGTAGATAAAGCTACACTTGCATTTTCGCGTTCGTTGAAATGACCTTTTGTATCAGACATGATTCACATAAGTAAATGAGAGAGCAGCCGAACAGATCGGATGCGGTTAATGAGGTGGTTTGATGAATTGGGATACAGTGTGGTTTATATTTCTCATCTTTTCAGTTTTCTTGTTCGGCTTTGTTTGGATAGTTGAATATTTGCGGGCTTGCAAATTGTACGATGATAAAAAAATCCATTTATATAAAACATCTAAGTGGATGTATCTTGCTTGCGTTCCATTGGTGATTTCAGTAGCTATGGGGATGTTTCGCTTGTTTTACTAAAAAGGGTAGTCGATTTACTCACAATGCTCATTAAGTGAAGGAGGTAGAAGTCATTGGGCATGTTAGAAATTTTCGCTTTAATTTGGATAATCATAGTCGCTTGTATTTTTATATTCGGACTTCACCCGTGGGCTGAACGGAATAGGGATGAAGAAGAGTAGACAGAATGCTCAAAGAGATAAGGAGGCATTTTAAATGTTCTTTATTGATGAAGCTCATAAGCGTAATTTTGAAACTTTACTCGAAAATTTTCGGGATAGCCTACCGAGCATAGAGTATGAAGTTGCAGCGTATATCATGGCTGTGCCAGAGATTTTAAAAAGGCTCCCTGTAGATTCTTTAAGATATCCGTTTGAATGGGTGTATGTATGGGAAGATGAGAACGATCCGGAAACCAAACGACTCTCAGACGCGATTTATTACATGGATGATCCGTACAGAGAATTGGTCATGGCTGGATTCCATATGTACAACGGCGAATCATTCCGTCTTAATCGAGGGCTTGATCATTGGCAGGATATTCATTTTCAAGTATTTATGCAGGCATGCAAAATACGAGGGCGATTTCAGTAAATAAAATGCTCAAAAAGTAAAAAGGAGAAAACATGGATAAGTCTATCGTTATCTATAAAGGGCGTGTTTTTGACCAATCAAATAAATTGAATCAAGAAATACCAATAAAAATTGAAGGAATGCAAATTGGAACAATAAATGCGATTAATACTGCAATTGATTCTTCCAGCAAGAGAATGTATATGAAGAACAAAACCTCTGATTGGCTCTCACAAGTGATCGCACTATCCAAAAACGATGCGATAAAAGGATTTGTCATAGACATTATTAATTTCGATGGATACAAGGCGGAAATAGAAATGTATTTATACAGGGGCAGTTTCGATTTTATTTCCTTGGAATTGGATAAAAACATATGGATTGAAGCACCTTGTGAAGTTGAAATTACTGCTGATGAAATGAATGAAATTTTGGATTTGATTTAAAAGGAAACGGCACACTTCATTTTGGAGAAACGGGATTGTGATTTAATGAACATTTTGTTGGGATATGAACGGTGGCTTGAAGAAAATGGTTTTAGAGAAAACTCGATTGATCGCTATTTAATCGTAGCTAGAAATTTTGTGGAGTGGCACAACAAACTTTTGAAAAAAAGTGAGTTTTCGCCTTCTGACGTTTCCGGTCGTGATCTTCATGACTGGAAAAAGTACCTCCTTAATGAAGCGACCTACCAAAGAGGTAAGCAACCACCTAAAAAATATTCGGTGAGTTCAGTTAATAATTGCTTAAAATCAATCCGAACCTTTTTTCAATTCTTTTGTGAAAGCGGAGAAATATCCAGCAACCCAGCCTTGAAAGTGAAAGCTCAGAAATTGGCACCTGACTTTGAACAAGAACCAAGATGGTTGGAACGCGCGGAACGAAATAAATTACTCCGGGTTGTTGATGATGAAAGAGTTGCTGAAAAGAACCGATGGAAGTTCACTAGAAATCGAGCGATTGTTTATGTGCAGCTATATGCTGGTTTGCGACTTAGTGAGGTTTTAGACTTGGAACCGGAGGACATATCTTTTGAAACGGGTTATCTGTTTGTCCGTGATGGGAAGGGTGGGAAAGCAAGACGAATTGAGATTAACAAGGACTTGCGTTTGGCTTTGATGGAATGGATTGCAGAACGTGGTAGTCCTGATACTAAAAAACTCTTTACCTCTTCTCGTGGAGGAAAAGAGCTGTCTAAGCAAGGGATAGAATATCTGTACCGAACATTGAGTCAAAAAACTGGAATAAAAGACCTTACAACACATGTTCCTAGACACACTTTGGCTCACGATTTAATTGAAGCAGGTTTCTCCATTCAACGTGTAGCTGACATTTTAGGACATGCAAATATCAATTATACCCGAGTATATATAAAGTCGAGCAGCGAAGAACGTAGGGAAGCATTAGATAGCCTTTCTTCGATACAATGAAAACAAAAACCCTCAATATTCGAGGGTTTTTGTTTTGAGAAAAATTGGTGGAAATAGCGAACTTTCGGCTATACAATAGAGCTATGTAGAAGGTCAGCAAGCATTGGAAGTGTAGCCACACTTCCGAAAATCATGCTTGTTAGGGGTTCCCCCTAATACCCCGATTTCATTAGGGGATGCTCCCCTAAAACCCCCACCCAAAGAAGGTGAAGAGTTTGCAAAAAAAGAGATACCGAAATAAGGAAGTCAAATTCTTTGTAACTGAAAAGGAACTTGAAGTGATCGGAAAAAAGGCGAAATTTGCGGAATTGGACAGAAGTAAATATTTGCGGAAGATGGCTATAGAAGGCTATATAATCAAACGTGATTTTGCGGATGTTGATAAGCTTGTGTATGAGATAAACAAAATCGGAAACAACATAAACCAAGTTGCCCATCGAGCTAATGAAAATAAAGCAGCAAGTTTGGATGATTTAAAATACTTACGGAAACAGCTTGATGAAATATATGGTCAGATCGAGAAATTTTACGATGAGGGTTGATGTGTTTTGCCATACGTTAAACAAATCACTATACGTGCAACATTAAATCGATCCCTTAAATATATCGTAAACGAGAGTAAGACGGATTTTGGCTGTCTCGTGACAGGTGTCAACTGTGCGACCAATGATAAGCTTGCTTATAAGCAAATGCTTGCAAACAAGAAAAAACACGATAAAGAAAAAGGTACTTTGGGATTTCACTTTATCCAGTCGTTCAAAGAACATGAAATCAGTGATCCTTATAAAGCTCATGAAATTGGTTTGAAGTGGGCAGAAAAGATGTTTGGTGACAAGTATCAATTCATTATTAGCACTCACATGGATAAGGGTCATATTCATAATCACCTCATTATTAATTCGGTATCGCTGGATGGAAATAAATTTAATTCTTGCAAGAAGAGTTTGAAAGACGCCCGTGATTTTTCGGACGAAGTTGCTAAAGAGTATGGCTTGGGCACAATTCAAAAAAACAAAGGGACTGTTTCGAAATCATACAAAGAGTGGAAAGAAGACAAACGGGGGAATTCGTGGAAATCGAAAATTAAACAAGATATTGATACTGTCATTCAGTCTTCAAATTCGTTTGAAGAATTCATGGATAGAATGAGTCAACTTGGTTACACCATGAAGCAAGGGCATGTTAAATACATGACATTCAAGGCACCCGGTATGGAGAGGTCAGTCAGAGGGAAAACACTTGGAGAAGATTATACAGAGGATAGAATCAAGGAACGTATTCGGTTTAAGGAGTTCAATTTTGATCAAGCTAAACGAGCTTCTCAAAATCGTTTTAACCGTACATTTATTCGAAGAAGACAATCTGATCCATTATGGAAGTATCAATTTAGGCGGGGAACACTGGCGACCAACTTTATGCTTACAATCTCTCTTATTCGTACTTTGATGGAACGAAATGCTGATGACGGTAAAAGGAAAAATGTTAAACGAAATTTTAGAGGCGACATCGAAATCTCCAAGCTATCCAACAAACTTAAATTTATCACTGAACACAATCTAAAAAGTCGATCCGATTTAAAGCAAGCGATTGAAAAGGTAGAAAATCAAATCAAACAAATGTCTTCTGTTTTGCATGATGCTAATGAAATGAATCTGAATATGAAGCTTGTTGTGCAAGCAATTGATGCATACAACAAGCATAAGCCTATTTATGATGAATACCAAACATCTACAATCAAGAAATTATTCATGAAGAAAAAATACAATGTGGAATTAGAGACTTTTGAGAAGGCAGCAAAACAATTGGAAAAGATGGGAGTGAATCAAGAGGAATTATCTGCTTATCTTGAGAAGCAAAAATCGTATGAAGCTAAGATGGAACAACTACAGGAAAAGTTGGATTCATCTAAAGATGTCTTGGAAAAACTCAGAGATATTGAAGTGGCATTAACTCGGAGCAATAGTTTGATCGAATCATTAAAAAGCAGAAACGAAAAGCAGAAATTGCAAAAAGACGAAAGGTAAAAAACTTACTCTTCGAAGCATAAAGTGTATACATTTTTTCAACCTGGCAGCAAGCTTGAGTTTGCATTTCGTATACAAAAATGAAACAACCGGTGAGATCCAGGACACGAGTTTGTATACGAAAAATGAATGGCCAACAAATTCCGGAATGACAATCCGTATACAAAAACAAAAGCAGCCCACACGGATCGGGTGTGGCTGCTACAAGTAAATGTATACGTTGTTATTGTGTAATTGTTCCATGAGAGTAGTCTACCTCTATACCTGCCTTCTTTGCGTAAATTTTATTCATGACTTCAAGTGATTGCTGAATGAAATCTTGTCTGCGTGAGTTTCGAAAATACTCATAAGCATTATGAATATGCTTCATTGCTTCTTGGATATCCCCCATCATTAATAGGGTATCTGCCATGATCATTTGTGCTTCAGCAACCGTTTGTTTGGAGTAATGACTAGCGATAACCTGCTCACATAACTCTTTTGCTTGAGATAATTTATTTGTATTTTTGAGAATGTGGGCTTTCTCTACTTTACAATTGTTGTACCAGTATGCAGTATCTTGTGCTTTTTCGTGAATCATCATAGCCAATGAAATGGCTTCCAGAGCTTGATTGTTTTTTCCCTGCAAACGTAGCAAGACAGCAATATTAAGATGAGTTGCCGACTCAATACTTGTACTTGGTGCGATTTTTAACATTTCTAATGCCTTTTTGTAATAATCTAATGCTGTATCAAGGTTGTTTAACCGTCGATAGCAAACCCCGGACACCACTAAAATATTTGCAGTATTTATAATGCATCCGGTTTGTAAGCTTAGAATTTCTGCTTTTCTTAACCATTCGATAGCAGAGTGGTATTCTTGCAAGCAAGCGTGCATTTGACCGATTGAGAAAAGCATAGTAATTCGTTCAGAACTACTTATCTCATGTCGATTTGATAACTCTAAAGCTTCATTAAGATGAGGTATAGACTGGATAGCCTTTCCTGACTGGCAATAATGAATACCCAAAGATGTAAGTGTGCGTACTAATGGCGTAGGATCGTTTGAATTGTCATATTCAGTGTTACCGAAATCTAAACTGGTTAAATAGTATTTCTCGGCATCTTCAAACTGCTGTTGGTTATGAGCAATTTTACCTTTTGCCCAGTAATAAATACTTTTTTGCTTAGTCGAAAGATCAGCATGTTCAATTTTGTTTACCCATTTCGTGGCATGAGTAAAGTTGTTCTCGTCAAGTTTATTGATGACATGTCTTATGGCATTTTCAATTTCAATCTTTGTAAAATCAATTGTTGCACTTTCGATGACTAAGTTCTCAATAGTTGTCCCTAAACGTTCTGCAATTTTTTGCAATATCTCTGGTGCTGGAGTTATAAGCCCCTTTTCGCATTGGGATATGTATGTACGATTACATATACCGTCTGCCAATTCTAGCTGTGTCATTGCCTTTTCTTTTCGCAGTATCCGTATAGTTCTGCCTATTTGGTCAGCTTTACTCATCACTATCCCCCAAATCTTACAAAGTCTTATAGTATTTTACAGTTATTTGATTTTGTTGACAATTAATTGATTGCTTTCCTATAATTAGCTTTAACATTTATACTCGGAGGTGTGTAATGTGAAGAAAATTTTCCAGATACTTTGTGTCTCCTTAACTTTATTTTCAATCACTACAACTGCTTATGTTTGGAAAGTACCAATTATTGCATACGATGAACGAATTGGCGGATAACACCTTGGTTATAAAACCAAGGTGTTTTATATTAAAAAAACTGGTCGAATAACGACCAGTTTTCATCCGAGTTTCCTTCTAATTGATTTCACTTGTTGTTTTACTGTGTGCTCAGACTTAAAAAGCCTTTGTGCAATCGTTTTTCGGCTCAGTCCTTGTTGCATAAAATTATACACCTGTTTTTCAGCAGGACTTAACTGTTCGGTTTTGATTATCTCGACTAATTTAGTTTCTAATTCAGAAAGTTTCTCCCGCATGTTACTCATTTCTTCCAAAAGTCCTTGATTCATACTATTGGTATTCATACTACAGCCCTCCTTTTAAAGTGAGGGCAGTCCATTCGTTCCATGTACTGGATATCCCTGTCTGTTGTATACTCAAGCTAAGAGTCGTCGTTCCGACCAAAGAAGAGCGACTCTATAGGGAACGATGGACTGCCGATCTGCATCGTTCCCAATTACTTATCTTTCAACCTAACCCCACTTTTATCTCCACCTTACAATTATTTCCCTAGATATTCCAAAACGAATTAGCGATTGGATAAAGTATAATAAAAAAATGGGATAAGTTGGATAGTATCCATTTCCTGTCTTGAATTTTGGAAAATGCTTACAAGTGAGTCTGTAGTCATGATCGGCATGAATTCTTTATAACTTTTTATAAAAACTGATTGAAACGTTAAAATACGCTATAAACTCATTTGTTTTTTGGAAATCATAAAAGCCTTGTTTTTCAAGCCTCGCCTAATGGGTGTGGGCTTTTTTTGTATACAAAAACAGGAACTTCAACGAGCTGCCAGGTCAAAAATTGTATACATAAAGGGGAGGATTTTATTAATCCTCCCCAATGCATAATGAAGCTTGTACGATGATGTTATCACTTCTTATTTACTATCGAATAAAGGAGGTTGGATAAAAGTCTCCGTTCCTCTTCATCTAATTCATCTAGTGATTTCACAAAAGGTGTGATCGTTTTCAGAAATGGAATGATGTTTGTGGTAAGTATGGTTTGAACAGCCCTAATTTCACCTTCGGACATTTGTTCAAGTAAATGAAGCAATTGCTTTTTTTCGGCGGTTTTTGTTTGGGAGTCGGGCAAAACAGTTGCAGGTAATATGTCTATCAGTGTGATCTTCAATGCGGAACAGATTTTAATTAGGGTGTCCACATTTGTTGAACGACCGTTTTCTATCTGGCTGATTGTGCTTTGGGAAGCACCGGATAGGTCAGCGAGTTCAGTTGTCGTCATTTTTATGGCTGTCCGATATTTCCTGATATTAGCTCCAATTACTTTGCTTAAATCGTCCATTCTTCATCTCACCAATACCCGTTAATTTTACATTAATCATAGCAGAAAAAAGAATGGATTCCCTGTGATCGGCGTTTTATTACATAACGAATAAAATTCATTGACTAATTTATTCGTTATCGAATATAATGTAATCAAGGAGGTGCACACTATTAATAAGATCAGAACGATACGATTAGAGAAAGGCTGGACTCAACAAGAGTTAGCGGATAAATCAGGGGTTCCGCAACCAACCATTTCTCAAATCGAAAAAGGGAATCGAAAGTACCCTACTCATGAAACGATTAAAAAAATCGCAAGAGCATTGGGGGTCGATATAGACGAACTTGACGAGGACAATCAAACACAGCATACAAACGAAGTGATTCAAAGGAGGGATTAAGTTTGTCGGAAATTGGTGGTGATCTTTCAACAATAGTTGTGCGAGCTGGTTCAGACTTAACTAGAGAAGCTGCAAAAATGACGAATGAATCCGTAAAGCAATTGCTGCTTTACTTGATTCAAAAAGCCAAAGAGCAATCAGATAAGGCGGGTGAAGCCTCCCTCAGAAGGTTGATCAAATCAAATGAAGAAATTAAGATGTTTGACTTGGATCAATCACAACTGAAAGCATTTGATCAATTGGTCAAAAAGTACGAAGTCACCTATGCGGTAGTTGAAGATCAAAATAGATTTTCTGTTTTATACAAGCAGAGTGAGGAAAGTCGAATCAAATTGATCTTGGAAAGGTTGCTTGAACAGGAACTTGGAAGTGAAGAGCATCAAGTAGATGTACCCGATATTGATGATAAAGGTCACGAATTGAAGCAAACGTTAAATGAGATAAGGCAGGATGAAGAAAGGAAAGAAAGGGGACGTAATTCAACTGTATCTGGAACAGTCATTGAACACGGTCATGCTCCTTATGAACATGATGAGAAAAACGAAAACAGTTACTACGTCAAACTTTCGACAGATCAAGGAGAACGTACGATTTGGGGGGTGGACTTAGAACGGGCAGTAAATGAAGAAGGTGTAAAATCCGGTGATCAGGTTAGCATCGAAAACAAGGGGAAACAGCCTGTCACAGTGATAAAAAAGGAACGTGATGATGAAGGTAATGTAATTGGTGAAAAAGAGATCGAAACCCATAGAAATGTTTGGGAAGTCAGGCGAACGCTAAACGAAAGGCTCCAAGAAATAAAACCATTGGTTGAAGCGCAAAAGCAAGCGCCGCCCGTAAAGATTAAGGACAAGGAAAGGGCGGGGAGGTAGCTTATGGATAAAGTGAGTAATTTCAACGAAGAACATATAAATCAGTTTAAAAAAGAAATGAACGAATCTTTTACAGAGAGTGATTTCTCTACGTTTATTTCTCAAAACGATGCCCGAAAGTATGCGGAACATATGAACGATGAATATTTTAAATCTTTACTAACAATGAAGTCCATTCATGAGTACAAAATAAATGAAAGTAAACAGGCTTTATCCGAAGGGGGTTATGCAGGAGCATCGCCAGAAGATTTAGGGAAAAGAGACATTCCAGAGGAAAGTAGTTTTGTTACTAAACATGAAAATATAGTTGAAAATTCAACTGAAATGGTTAGATTTTATGAACGTGAAATCGATAAAATCGCAAATAATCAAGAAAAGGGGTACGTTATTGAGAATCAAGGTGAATCAAGGCGATTATCGCTTGCTGAAAAACTCAGTGAGATTAAACCATTAGTCGATACTCAAGCAGGACGTCCCTCTTCTCGTGATAGTAAGAATAGAGTTGGACTTGAATGAACGATCAGGAAAAAAGAAAGAAACAGCTTAGAAACTTCATCTTCTTTTGTTACCTCATGTACATCCCACTAGCTTACTACACATTACATTTTCATCATGTGATTACAGCTTCGAAAGAAAATCTAACCATACAAAACATCGAGAAATACAGCCAAGCAGCTTTTGAGAGCATCGAGAAGGACATTCTTGTGATGCCAAATCAAAAAACAATGCAAATACTGTTTTTTGAATTCGTTGCTGTTTCCGTATATGTTCTTTACAAAATTTCAGTTCAAAAAAACTTAATGCCAGGAAAGGAGCATGGTACAGCCCAGTGGGGAACTAAAGCGGAAAGAAACCGTATCAGGGACAAAAATGACGAGCAAAACATCATATTGACCCATACTGAACGATTAAGTCTGGACACCAAAAAGACCAGAAAAAACCTCAATATATTAGGGATTGGTGGGGCGGGTGCTGGTAAGAGTAGGTTTTTTGTGAAGCCGAACATCTTACAGGCCAATACGAGCTATGTCATTACCGATCCGAAAGGGGAGCTGCTACGCGAAACAGGGTTTGCACTAATGGAAAAAGGATACAAGATCAAGGTCTTTAACTTGATCGATATGTCCAGCAGTTGCAGATACAATCCATTTGCTTATATCAAAAAGGAGAGTGATGTTTTAAAAGTCATTAACAATCTGATAAAGAACACCAATGGCAGCAACAATAACAGCGGCGATCCGTTTTGGGAAAAAGCGGAGACTGCACTTCTACAGGCAATATTTCTGTACATCTTCTATGAGCTTCCGGATTTTGAACACAATTTCAAAACGGTATTTACATTGTTGAGATTGGCGGAAGTCAAAGAAGAGGACGAGGACTTTAAAAGTGAATTTGACTTTTTGTTTGAAAAGCTAAGAGAGGAAAAGGCGAATCACATCGCTGTAAAACAATACGACATCTTCAAAATGGCTTCGGGTAAGACCTCTAAGAGTATTCTTATATCCGCTGGGGTTCGCTTGTCACCGTTCGGTATCGAGGATGTGGAGAGGCTTTTGAGCGAAGATGATCTTGAATTACACAAGTTAGGGGACGAGAAAACTGCTTTATTTGTTCTCATTCCCGATAGTGACAGCACATTCAATTTTATTGTGGCGATGATGTATTCGCAGCTATTTGATTCCTTGTATTATCAAGCTGATTTTGTAAACAGAGGCAGCTTGAAGTATCATGTGAAGTTTTGGTTGGATGAATTTGCGAATATTGGGCAAATACCTGACTTCGACAAGTTGATCGCCACGATGAGAAGCCGCAACATTTCTGTTTCTGTCATTCTACAAAATTTGTCTCAGCTTAAAAGCCTGTACAAGAATACATGGGAAACCATTGTTGGGAACTGTGACACAATTCTATTTCTTGGGGGTCAGGAGCAATCAACCCTTGAGTGGGTGAACAAAAGGCTTGGAAAGCAAACGATTGATACGAAAAGTTCAAGTCAATCAAGAGGAAGAAACAGTTCGTCCAGTATTAACTATGGCAGTCAAGGGCGAGATTTAATGACCATTGATGAGATAGCCAAAATGCCTGATAAAGACTGCATCCTGTTTATCCGAGGGTTGAATCCATTCTACAGCGAGAAGTTCAAACTGGATACACATCCTAATTATAAGCTGCTGTATGAAGCTAATGAGGATCATTATTTTGATTCAGCAATGGGGGTGAAAATGCTAGATGATGACCGGGTGGTAAACGCTTTTAATATGCGTTCCCCGGATCAGGGTCTTGAAGAAAGAAAGGAAGACATCAAGATTGTAAGCATTGAAGATGTCGATGAGCTTGAAAAGCAGATGGATGCGGTGCTTTAATATCAAACTTAAACTAAAAGGGAGTAACGAAAAGATGATGAAAACCCTAAAATCCAAGTTTTCCGGTAAATTTAATTGGAGTGTTGTTATTAAGACAGTGAGCTTTGTTGTTGCTCTAACGTTTGTGGCGACTAGCGCATATGCGGCTGGTGAAGCTGGAATGGATAGCTTTGATAAAGTGATTGGGGTACTTGCAAAATGGGCAGGTCGTGTTGGGTTGGTAGTAGCTTTCTTCGGTGGAATTCAAACAGCATTAGGATTCAAGAATGATGATGCAGATGCCAAAGTCAGAGGAATGAAGACACTTGCAGCAGGATTCATGGTGTTTGGAATTAGTGAATCGCTCTCCTTATTCGGACTAACCAATTAAGGGCTGTTTTCAGCCCTTTGTAAAAGGCAGGTGAGGTAACAAGTTGTCTTCTCCAATTGATGACATCAAAGAGGCATTTGAAGGGTTTACGGCGGTCATTTCCGATGTAACCTCTCTTGTTAATGAAGGACCATCAACATATCCGGGGCTGTATTCAGTGATTCAGGAGATACATCAGGCAATACTTCCTATAGCGATTAGTCTCCTAACACTGTACTTTCTCCTTGATTTCCTAAACAAATCAATGAACTTCTCTTTTATGCGGTGGGAAACGGTTGTGTCCTGCATGGTCAAATTGGTATTTGCAAAGTTTGTGATGGAACATACTTTTGTTTTCTTGGAAGCGATTTTTAACCTTTCTGCTTATCTGACGAATATGGTCGGTGCAAAAGGCTCGGAAGTCTCGTTATATTCAGTTGACTTTTCCAGTATGGAAGCTGCGTATGCCGAGATGGGCTGGTTAGATCAAAAGATGTTCTCTTTTAAACTGCTGCCCTTTGAGTGGATTTTACAGGGTATCAAGATCGTGATTATGTTGGTTGTGTTTGGACGGTTGTTCGAATTACTGATTTACACGGCTGTTTCTCCTATCCCGATAGCCACTTTCATTAATGATTCGCTCTCGGGTACAGGGAAAAAATTTGTGATGGATTACGCAGCGGTTTGTCTCCAAGGAATCATCATCATTGTTGGTTGTGTGGTTTATTCCTCGATCATAACCAACATAAGTTTTGGTGGGTTCACTGGAAATGGCGCAAATATAGAGATTTGGAAAGGGATATTATCTGCGTTAGCTTTGCTCCTTGTTGTCGTGAAGTCTGGTTCGTGGGCAAGAAAATTGACAGGGGCGTAATGTGTATACAAATAATTGCCCTGGGACTGAGCTGAAGCTTTCATTTCGTATACAAAAACGAGGCAACCGGCGAGATCCAGGGCAGGACTTTGTATACAAGAACGTGGGAGTAACTTTGCGGATCGGGTGTGCCCAGTTCAAATCAATGTATACATTTCTTGAAATCGGGGGTGTTAACCCTGTGCAGGGGATTTCAGAAGCTATAGAGAGGATGCGACGCGAATTAAATGATTTAGCTAAAGCGCGGGGAATAAGTGATCCCCTTGTACTAGAAAAGTCACAGGAACTAGATTGCCTCATCACTGAACATACAAAACAACAACTGAAAGGGGGAGTAAAGGGTGATCGAAATACGGATTCCTAAAGAAATACGAACATATAAAGAAAAACTGTTTTTTGGTCTCAATCTCAGACAATTGGTTTGCACAGCCATTACCCTAGCGGTAAACGTGCCTTTGTACTGGTTTGGCAGGCACTATGTTGGGGAAGACACCGCTAGTTGGCTGGTCATCCTGATTGCCATGCCACTTTTTCTTATCGGCTATTTTAACTACAATGGCATGACTTTTGAGCAATTTCTCAAAACCGTGATCCAACATGAGCTTATCTATCCTCAAAAAAGAAAGTATGTAACGGTCAACATGTTTGAGGTCTTAACAAATGCAAAAGAAGAGAATAAAAGTGTTTTCGATTTTAAAAAGAAAACCAACAAAAACGGAAGCAAGTAAAGCACATTTCTAAGAAGTAAGGGGATGAAATTTGGACAATCAATACTTTATTTACCTGTTTACTTTCATTGCAGGTGCCTGTACTTTTTGCAAGGTTAAGAGTTTATATATTGCTCATTAAGTATATGAGGGGAATTGTTGTGGATAAAAATAAATTTCTGGAGTGGATTAAAGAGCAAGTGGAAGAGGTTAAAAGCAACCGCAGTGATGACTATTTCCAAGCTGATGCGTGGCTTGCCCTTCTTTCCACGTTAGAGTACAAGACGATTAATGGTGAATTTGATTGAGCAGATACTTCGATGTGTAAACAGAAAAGACGCTTATTTTCGAGCGTCTCGGAAATCATCAAAAATGAAGGGGGAAAAAGAACGTGCTTTCCTTTTTAAACAAAACAAAGTCAAAAAAGAAAACGAGAATTCCTAAGTCAACTCAACAATCCGTCCCGTATACTCAGTCCTTTGAAGACGGTATTTTGAAGCATGGTAGCAAAAGATTCTCTAAAACCTTCACTTTTAAGGACATTAACTACCAAGTAAGCAAGCAGGAGGATCAAGAGGAAGTTTTTGCGAAGTACTGCGAGTTTTTGAATTTCTTCGATAACACGGTTGATTTACAGATTACTATTACGAACAAAAACTTTAATAAAGAGGACTTCGAAGAGAAGTTGGTCGTAAAAAACAAAGTAGATCACTTAGAACCATATCGGAACGAATACAACGCTATGCTGAAAAAGAAAATTGTCGGCGGCAAGAATGAAATCAAAAAAGAAAAGTTCATTACCGTCTCCATTGAATCAAATGGGATAGATGAAGCCAGAAGTACCTTCTTACGGATGGAAGGGGAATCTCAAAATGCCTTCAAACGAATGGGAAGTTCCCTATATGGACTAGATTTAAACCAAAGATTGGAACTGCTTCATGATATATACCGCATGGGGCAAGAAGGGCACTTCCGTTACGATCCTACGGAACATAAACGAAAAGGATTGATTACAAAAGACTTAATTGCCCCAGACGCTTTTACCTTCAAACGCGACCACATGATTATTGGGGATAAGTTTGCCCGAGCGATCTATATAAAAGACCTTCCTACTTACCTTAACGATAAGTTCCTCAGTGAAATTTCCGATTTCAGCTTTAATCTCATGTTGACTATGAATATCAAGCCAGTTGATTCCCACAAGGCTTTAAGGATCGTAAAGAAGCAAATTACAGGGATGGAAGCCAATAAGATTGAGTATCAGAAACGGAGTCTAAAAAGCGGTTATTTGGAAGCCTTTATTCCACATGAATTGAGACATTCTCTCGATGAAGCCAAAGAGCTTTTGGATGACTTAATCAATAAAAATCAAAAGATGTTTCTGACAAATGTTATCATTGTTCACTTTGCAAATGATCTTGATACCCTAAACAAAGACAGCAGAGAGATTACAGCGATAGCTAACAAGTTCTTGTGCCAAATTGGGGTTCTTCATTATCAACAAGAAGACGGATTAAATTCCTGCTTGCCGTATGGGCTTAACTTAATCCAAGCATCCAGAACATTGACAACAGAGAGTGCAGCCATCTTTATGCCTTTCACAAATCAGGAATTGTTCCAAGAGGGCGGGATGTACTACGGCTTAAATGCTGTTTCCCGAAATCTCATCATGTTCAATCGACTGACCTTAAAAAATCCAAATGGCTTTATCTTGGGAACGCCGGGATCAGGAAAGAGCTTCGCAGCCAAGCGTGAAATGATCAATGTCTTGCTCAACACTGATGATGATGTAATTATCATTGACCCGGAACGAGAATACACAAGGCTGGTAAGTAATTTCCACGGGGAAGTCATCCATATTTCCGCAGGATCGAAGAATTTTATTAACCCATTAGATATGTCAATGGATTATGCCGATGACGACGACCCGTTAGTTCTTAAATCCGATTTCATCCTGTCTCTGTGCGAGGTTATTGTGGGTGGACGTTACGGACTATCCCCACGAGAAAAGTCGATTATCGACCGTTGCTTGAAGCTCACGTACCATAAATATTTGCAGACGTTCAATCCAGATGACGCCCCAACACTCGTGGACTTTTACGAGCAGTTGAAATTGCAGAATGAGGACGAAGCAGCCCAAATCGCAACTGCACTCGAATTGTATGTCAAAGGAAATCTTTCGGTTTTTTCCAACAAAACGAATATCAACATCAATAATCGGTTTGTATGCTTTGACATTAAGGACTTGGGAAAACAGTTGAAAACAATGGGGATGCTAATTGTTCTTGACCAAATCTGGAATCGAATTACCATCAACCGCAACAAAGGAAAACGCACATGGATATACCTAGATGAAATTTACCTTCTCTTTGCCAATGAGTATTCAGCAAACTTCCTCTTTGAGCTATATAAACGTGCCAGGAAATGGGGCGGTGTTCCAACGGGAATCACTCAGAACATAGAGGACTTATTGAAATCAGAACTGGCCCGACGGATGCTGTCAAACAGCGACTTTTTAATGATGCTTAATCAAGCAACCTCAGACCGTAATGAGCTGGCTGAATTGCTCAGTATCTCCGATACGCAACTCAGTTACGTCACAAATTCCGATAGTGGTCAAGGCTTGTTGTTTGTAGGAAATGCCATCATTCCATTTAAAGATGAATTCCCGAAAAACACAAAGCTCTATAAGATGATGACCACAAAAGTTGATGAAGTTACAGAGATTGAGAAGGAGCAGCCAGCATGAAAAAGGTCTATATTATTAGGCGCGGTATCCCAAAAAAGTTGAAACAAAGCGGTTCTCTTCCTACGAGTCCCTCCCATCAAACAGGAGGGATTCGCGCTAGAATTAAAGGGAAAATTTCTAATCAGGTAAAACAAACACCACGAGATATAACGAAGGACATTGTTCAAAAATCACTTGATCCTTACGATGAAGAAGAAGTGAATTCCGGGGTTGATTCCCTTCTCCAAACGAAGAATAGTGTGAATCAGGCGAAAGAGGGATATAAACAAGCCAAAGAGATTTCTTTGACAGTAAGGCGACTAAAAACAAAGGTAGCAAGAAAGAGTCAGCAGCCTTCACGACACACTTACACCTTTCGAAAGAGTAAGGGGGCAGGTACAGCCCGATCCACGGTTAACACCAATAAAGCAACCGCGATAAAAACGTTGACCAGTAAGTATGTCCCTAAAAATAAGGTTTCCTCTCTCGTGGGGAAAAATGGATTTAAAAAGGCAGCTTCAACTTTTGTGAAGCGAGCCCTTCAACAAGTCGTCAGAAAGCTTCTAACTGCGGCGGCGGCAAACCCCAAGGGTTGGTTGATTGGAGCCGTAGTTGGATTTCTGGTATTTCTAATGATGACCCTTACTAACAGCCTTGGAGGGACGGCTAGTTCAGCGGGTGTTGCCTTTATGATGGATAAGGATACAGCAGCAAAGTACATGCTGAAAATCGTTAAATTAAACCAAGACTTCATGGACAGAATTGAAAGTTATAAAAATGCTCCTTATGACGATGTTCGTATCAACTATATGAATGAAGATGGAACTCTCCAAATTAGCTGGGTCGAGATGGTTGCTATTGTTGCTGTCAAGTATGAGCAAGAATTAGAATTTTCGATTGAGCAGCAAATATACTTGGAGGAACTTTTTGAAAAGTTCACTGATATAACAACGAAAACAGAAATCTATTACGTTACTGTATGCTCTGGCTCGGGAGAAGAGCGAGAGTGTCACAAAGAACAAAGGACACGGTTAATTGTTAACGTCTACACGTATGACATGGAGGACGTATTTGACAAAATTCAATTTAATGAAGATCAAAGGGAGTGGGCTAGGCGGCTTGTTACTTCTGGCGTTATTCAAGAGCAATTTCCCGAGCTATTCGGCGGGGGAATTCCGGGCGGGGAATCTGGTGGGTTAACACCCGAAGAACTGGAAGAGTTGAAAAAGAACTATGGCGATATTGACGCCGCTAGATTGGCTCTAATTGAAGCAGCCGTATCCCTTGAAGGGAAAGTCCCTTACTTTTGGGGCGGTAAAAGCCCGGCTGGTTGGAATCCAAATTGGGGTAAGCCCGCGATGGTTACTGCGCCAGGAGACAATACGACAGGAACTCTTCAACCGTATGGCTTAGATTGTAGTGGCTTTATTGACTGGGCTTTCAAGACAGCCAAAATTGGGAACGGGTTTGGTGGGGGGACTTCTCACCAATGGAAAAAAACATATCCAATAAGTGAGGATGAAATGATCCCCGGAGACTTTATGTTTAAAAACGTTCCGGGTCAAGGTGGAGTCAACCATGTTGGGATTTTTATTGGTAAAGATCAGAATGGAAGAAATCTATTTGTTCACTGTCAGGGGGGAACTGGCGTTGTGATCAACAGCTATAAAGGGTTTAAGTACCCAAGAAGACCTCTCTTATTCAAATAAGGAAAGTAGGTGTATCATGAGAAAACAAATTGTAGTTCTATCCATGATTTTCATGTTCGTTTTGATGTTTTCCCACGGAAGCGTTTTGGCAAATGGGAATTCGGCTTCGAATGTAGGAGCCGTAACCTCTACCTCGAACACACAAGCCGTTAGCTCCCCTAATGGAGCAACACTGAATCAAAACCATTCAAGTACGATCAAAAGCGAAACATTTAAAGTAACGGCTACAGTTCCAGAAGCGTTCGATAAAACCATACTTATCAACTTTACTTCGCAGAATAAACAAAATATCGTGGCTCGACTTGATAAGATAAATGGATACATCTTTTCAGAAGCAATTGAAACGGGGATTTATGATGTTGGTTTCATCAACATTGTTGGTGAAAATGCCAATGACTACGATATTAAGGCTCCCGAACAAGTCGTGATAAAAGAAGGGATTATGACCGACTTTCCTTTGCAAATCTCATTAAAGCCAATAGCAAGGACAGATGACAAAACAAAGAGCACTCAGCCAGATCAACAAGTTTCATCATCCAAAGAACCATCATTAGACATAAAGCTAGAAGGCACTCTAAAGCTCCCTGTTTCAGAAGGAAATGAGGAGAAATTAGCTTCTGAAAGTCCCGTAAGCACTCCGAGTGTTGCTTTAAGTGAATCCATGCTATCCGGTATTATTGGTGTAGGGACAGTGGTACTACTGGTGCTTTTAATATTCATCTATAAGCAGCTTAGGTATAAGCACGATTATTACGATTGTTAAGATGGGGGAGGGGTATGAAGCGAGTTATCACAATAAATATTCCTGTAGATTCCCACGATAAAATGATTGATAAAATGCAAGCAAGACAGTTGCGGGAAGCAGAAACAAACTGTTGGGATTGCGGGAAAATACTTGATTCTTGTTGCATGAAGAATCCTATAAATGACCCGGACAATCCCAAAAAAGTTATCGGATATTTTTGCTGTGGGTGTTATGAACGAGAACATGATCAGGAACAAAATTAAACGGCTTTAATCAGACAAGGAGGATTTCAATGGACGAGGACAAAAAGTTACTCAAGCTTATGGAACGCGAAGAAATGCTGACAAAGAAAAAGGAGAAAATCGAAGAAGAGCTAAAGAAAGTTTCCAAACAAATCAAAGAGATTGAACATAGACAAAGGGTGAAGAATATTGAGGATACTATCGTGATCCTAGAAGGACACGGCATTAATATTAAGGACGTAATCAAAGAAATTGAGAAGGGAAC
>JAPSKD010000321.1 GCA_031177865.1 Bacillus sp. (in: firmicutes)
GAGACGCGTGAAAAAATTTATGAGGTGGCAGAGGAGCTCAATTACCGGAGGAAAACGGTAAGACTGTTAGTGAAGAATATTGCGTTTTTATATTGGTTAACAGATATCGAGGAATTAGAAGATGTCTATTTTAAAACGATGCGCATTGAGTTAGAAAAAATGGCGAGGCTGTTCAATGTAGAAATGATTACTTACAAAATTTCGGATGGCATTCATCAAATTCCTGATACGATTGAAGGATTTATTGCTGTAGGGATGTTTTCAGACAAAGAACTTACGCATCTAAGAAGCATTACGACGAATGGAGTCTTTCTCGATACATCACCTGACCCGAACCATTTTGATTCTGTTAGACCTGATCTTCCGCAAATCACAAGAAGAACGGTAGATTTTTTAATGGAAAAAGGGCATACAGAGATTGGCTTTATTGGAGGGACGTATCACAATCCAAATACCGGAGAGGACGAAATGGATTTGCGAGAGCGTGTGTTTCGCAGGTATATGGAGCAAAAGGGTTTATTGAAGGATTCTTATATTTTTCATCGCAGAGGATTTTCTGTGGAAAATGGTTATTTTCTTATGAAAAATGCGATTCAACAGCTGGGGGATAAGTTGCCAACAGCTTTTTATATAGCAGCTGACCCCATTGCAGTAGGCTGTCTTCAGGCATTGAATGAACATGGAATTGCGATTCCCAATCGTGTAAGTATCGTCAGTGTGAATAATATTAGTGTGACAAAATATGTTTCTCCGCCGCTCACGACCTTTCATATTGATTTAAGGGAAATTTGCAAAAATGCCATTCAACTATTACTTGAACAAGTAATGGAAAAACGAAAACTAGTGAAAACCTTATATATCGGTGCTGAACTAGTGGTTAGAAAAAGTGCTTATTAAGTAAAATTCGTTACCGATTTTAGTAAATAAATTGTTTACATGTTTTCTTGCTGGTGATATATTATATTTACTGAAACGCTTTCAAAAAGTGCTAAGTAAAAGAACTAATAATATATTTTGAAAGGATGTACATCCATGAAGAAGTTTAAAAAATACTTTAGCCTTATGAGTGGTATTGCTTTAAGTTTATCTTTAGTTGCCTGTGGCCCACAGGATGACGCGAACGAAGGGAAAGACACAAAAGAAGCAAATAAATCAAATGAGTTACTCGTTTGGGAAGATGTTATGAAGGGTGAAGGTATTAAAGACGCCATTGCTAAGTTTGAAGAAGAAAACGATGTAAAAGTTAAGATGGTAGAAAAACAATATACGAAACAAATTGAAGACCTTCGTTTGGATGGACCAGCTGGAACAGGTCCAGACGTTCTAACAATGCCAAGTGACCAAATTGGTACGGCTGTTACGGAAGGATTAATTAAAGAGTTAAATGTTGATGAAGATACTCAAGGCATCTATACAGAAGCAGCGATGGATGCACAAAAGGTAGAAGGTAAAGTTTACGGATTACCAAAAGCAGTTGAAACAACAATGCTTTACTACAATAAAGATCTTATTTCTGAAGATCAATTACCAACAACTCTTGAAGGATGGTACGACTATTCTAAAGGTGTTGCAAATGGTGAAAAGTTTGGTTTCTTAGCTCTATTTGATCAAATCTATTATGCGAACAGCGTATTAAGCGGTTATGGCGGTTATATCTTTGGTCAAAAAGACGATGGTGCCTATGACCCTGCTGATATCGGAATCAACAATGCAGGTGCAGTTGAGGGTGCACAATATATTCAGAAGTTCTATAAAGAAGGCCTTTTCCCAGCAGGTATTATTGGTGAACAAGGTATTAGCGTAATTGAGTCACTATTTACTGAAGGTAAAGCGGCTGCTATTATTTCTGGACCATGGAACGTTGAGCCATTTAATAAAGCTGGCGTAAATTATGGCGTACAGAAGTTACCTGAACTAGCTAATGGTAAAAACATGAGTGCGTTCATCGGGGTAAAGAGCTACAACGTAAGTGCTTATTCTAAAAACGCAGAGCTTGCAGAAAAATTTGTTAAGTTTATTGCCAATGAAGAAAACTCTAAGAAGAGATATGAAATCACTAAAGAAGTTCCGGCTGTAGCTGCATTAGCTAATGATCCAGTTGTTACTGAAAGCCCTGTAGCAAAGGCTGTTGCTGAGCAATCTCAATTCTCAGTATTAATGCCAAATATTCCACAAATGAACGAAGTTTGGGCTCCTGCTGATTCAGCATTACAAACCATTGCAACAGGTAAAGCACAACCAAAAGCTGCATTAGATCAAGCAGTAGAAACGATTAAAGGTCAAATTGAAGCAAAACATAGCGGTAAATAGTTAACCTACAATAATGGTGTCAAACACTACCTTATGTTTGACACCATTTATTCTATGAATTCGAATTTGAGAGCCAATAAATTTTTTAAACGGCCATCTAATAAAGAGGTGAAACAAAGTGCATCATCGTACAATAGCCCCACTATTATCCATCGTACCAGGATTAGGTCAATTTTATAACAAGCAATGGGTAAAGGGTCTTATCTTCCTCATTCTTGCAGCTTCGTTTTTTGTAGCATTTGGAGATCTACTCAATATGGGCTTCTGGGGACTTTTTACACTAGGAACAGAGGTGCCTCGAGATAACTCTATTTTCCTATTAGCAGAAGGGATTATTGCGTTAATTGTGACTGCTTTTGGTCTTGGTATTTATTATTGGAATCTTAAAGACGCTTATAAAAACGGGAAATTACGGGATGAAAATGCTCCGGTAACTTCTCTTAAGAGTGAATACCAAAATTTAATTGAACAAGGTTATCCATATTTAATTAGTGGTCCGTCATTGTTTCTTTTAATATTCGCGGTTATCTTTCCGATCTTATTTAGTTTCGCATTGGCATTTACCAATTATGACTTATATCATTCACCACCGGCCAACTTGGCTGATTGGGTAGGTTTACAGACGTTTGCAGAAATTTTCACGGTTGATATTTGGCGGGCCACGTTCTTCGATGTGTTAGCATGGACGGTCATTTGGACAGTGGTTGCTTCTACTCTTCAAGTAAGTCTTGGTGTTTTCTTAGCAATCGTCGTCAATCAAAAAGAAGTACGCTTCAAAAGATTCTTCCGTACGATTTTGGTTTTACCATGGGCGGTACCAGGATTTGTAACGATCCTAATTTTTGCTGGACTATTTAATGATAGTTTTGGTGCCATCAACAATGATATCTTAGCGTTTTTTGGGGTCGATCCTCTTCCTTGGATGACAGATGAAAAGTGGTCGAGAGTCGCGCTTATTCTTATGCAGGGGTGGCTTGGATTCCCATATATCTTCATCGTAACAACGGGTGTTCTTCAATCGATACCAGATGATTTATATGAAGCAGCAACGATCGATGGAGCTTCGATTTTTGCAAAATTTAGAAATATTACCTTGCCAATGATTTTAATAGCAATGGCACCAATTATTATTACGCAGTTTACCTTTAACTTTAATAACTTTAATATTATTTATCTTTTCAATGGTGGCGGTCCGGCGGTGGCGGGATCAACCGCTGGCGGAACAGACATCTTAGTGTCTTGGATTTATAAGCTGACGATGCAATCAAGTCAGTATTCACTAGCGGCAGCTTTAACTATTCTGTTATCTATTTTTGTTGTTGGTATTGCGTTATGGCAATTCAGACGTACCAATTCGTTTAAAGAGGGGGCATAAAGAATGCAGACAACTATGAAAACCAATCGCTTCATTCGTCTCTTTTTTACCTATGCCTTTCTAACTTTTATGACTGTACTGATTATTTATCCTCTGCTTTGGACAGTGGGGGCAAGCTTTAACCCTGGTAACAGTTTAATCAGTACATCGATAATTCCGAAAAATCCTACACTTGATCATTATCGAGAGTTATTTGCCGGAAAAGAAAGTTTGCAATATGGCAATTGGTATTTGAACTCGTTGAAAATAAGCATATTTACGATGATCGGTGCGATGATTACTGTGTCATTTACTGCTTATGCTTTTTCACGTTTTCGCTTTAAAGGGAGAAAAAATGCTTTAATGCTGTTTCTGTTATTACAAATGATTCCGCAATTTGCGGCACTGATTGCATTGTTTGTATTAGCGCAAATCTTAGGAATGATGAATAGCCACTGGTTATTAATACTTCTCTATATTGGCGGACAAATTCCGATGAATACCTATCTAATGAAAGGTTACATGGATTCGATTCCAATGGATTTAGATGAAAGCGCGAAGATTGATGGCGCGAGCAACACGAGGATTTTTTGGCAGATTCTCTTGCCATTATCAAGACCGATGCTAGCAGTTGTGGCGATGAATGGATTTACGGGTCCGCTTGGTGACTTTGTTTTATCTTCCGTTATTTTAAGAACACCAGACGCGTTCACGCTGCCGATTGGATTATATAAATTAGTTAACGATGTAATGGGTGCGAGCTATACGACGTTTGCAGCTGGTGCGATTTTAATTAGTATTCCGATTGCCGTTACCTTCCTGCTGCTTCAGAAGCAATTTGTATCTGGATTAACTGCCGGTGGTACAAAAGGTTAATGGTAAGTGAGCAACAAAATGTAAAAGGAGATTACTATGTCTAAACATGAAAAAACGTACGTATCGAAAGCAGACTTTATGCTTCATGGCGGAGACTATAATCCTGATCAATGGTTAGACCGTCCGGATATTTTGGAAGATGATATAAAATTAATGCAGCTGAGCCATACGAATACCTTTTCGGTCGGAATCTTTGCTTGGGCGGCACTTGAGCCTGAAGAAGGAGTTTATCAATTTGAATGGCTTGATGAAATATTTAACAATATACACAGTTTTGGTGGACGTATTATATTAGCGACACCAAGCGGGGCAAGACCTGCTTGGATGTCACATAAATACCCTGAGGTACTGCGTGTGAATGGTGCCAGAGTTAAGATGCTGCATGGAGGCAGGCACAATCACTGCTTTACTTCGCCTGTTTATCGTGAAAAAACACAAAAGATTAATCGTATGCTGGCAGAACGTTACGGGAATCATCCTGCTTTACTGATGTGGCATATCTCCAATGAGTATGGCGGCGAATGTCATTGTGATTACTGCCAGGACGCTTTTAGAGCATGGCTTAAAAAGAAGTATAATAATGATTTAAAATCCCTGAACGATGCATGGTGGGGCCCATTCTGGAGCCATACGTTTACGGATTGGTCTCAGATTGAATCGCCTTCTTCGATTGGAGAAAGCATGGTTCACGGCTTAAATCTAGATTGGCGCCGGTTTGTCACGGACCAAACGATTGATTTCTATGAAAATGAAATCGTTCCGATTCGAGAATTGACACCAGAGATTCCGATTACCACAAACTTTATGGCGGACACACATGAACTAATTCCATTCCAAGCGCTTGATTATAGCAAATTTGCTAAGCACCTGGATGTCATTAGTTGGGATGCCTATCCAGCATGGCATAATGATTGGGAAAGTACAGCAGATCTAGCCATGCGAGTTGGGTTTATTGATGACTTATATCGATGCTTGAAACAGCAGCCATTTTTATTAATGGAATC
>JAPSKD010000322.1 GCA_031177865.1 Bacillus sp. (in: firmicutes)
CGACCTCCTTTGCTCCTTTTTCCACCGTATCTAAGTCTCTTTTTCCAGAAACAATTGCTGTAGTCATCTATATTACACTCCCTTATTCTTTTGTTTCCTGGAGGGAAACATATCTTTCATTTTGTTTATTTCTGTTCTTAATCACACATGAATATGTTGGGCATATAGTGATGAAGTAGAACCTCCATCCGATCTCAACCTGAGGAGATCTCCCCTTATAATAAGGGGTTTTTTTATTTCTGATTTCTGTGTCAAATGTATCAAATGTATATTTTTGTAAATAAGTGGATATTGTATTTATACCGAGCAAGGGCGAACTCCACAACTATAACCCCATTAAGATTCCGGTCCATGCTCGCAGTCCAAAAATAATGGGCAAGCTGTACAGCAGAGTAGGGGCATGCTTTCAGAATTGAAAAAGTTTCAGCCCTTACTCGCACATTCTTTTGAGGTGATACCGTGCTACAGTGGATTGATGAAAATACTTTAAAAAATGTTTATTTCATAATAGCTATCATGATTTCTCTTCCACTTACAGCGATTCTTGCTATTATTTTGGTTTATAGAGCTTCAAGAAAAGATTAGTGGAACTCGCTGCTTAATCTATTTCCAAAATCGATTGAACAAGTAATAGATTGGCCAGCCAATAATATATAAGACTCGATCAAAAAATTTAACCAATGTAGTTCCTCCTTAGGAATTTCCGTTACTCATTTGTTTCTTTGTCATATAAAGACTTATTTTCAAAAATTTTGGCGAAACCCTTGATATATTACAAATATGTTACATAATATAGATAATATTTATCTTGAAAGGGGATTCATCTTGGATTATATTTTACTCTTCTTTTCAAAGGAGCTTGTCAAATTAGTTGACGATTACTATAGATGTAATGATGAAATAATTAAGGATCAGATCCAAGATGACATTATGCTTTTAACCAATGCCCTAATGTTATGCGAAACTCCTTAGGTTCCATCAGTTGCTTCTCCTTCAAGCCACTTTTTAATTTTGGAAACTAATATTTGCATTCCTGACGTTTCATCAATATAAAGGGCGTATCCAGAAAAACTGAATGATTGGTAAAAACAAACTCCCTGGTACTCCTCGTGCTTGCGGACCAGCAGCCGTTCTTTCCCTCGGAAAATCACCAACTCCTCTCCCTGCTTTAGATCGATAATCTGATCTTCCAGGGCGAAGGAGAATAAATCTAATTGCTTCACTCTTTCAAAACTCCAGCTTTAACAAAAATATTTCTCCAAGCCCTGGCCAATCTTTCTCTACGACGGCGGCCAAGGGATTTGCCCAACCGCCTTTTCTGTTTAGTTTTATTGGACATTATTCAACCTGACCTTCTGGGACATTCACCGTTCCATTGCCATCCACAGAATACTCAATGCCTTCATGGTCATCTTCAATGCTCATTTGACCTTCTGGGACACTATCACTTTGTGGACGACTCTCCATAACTTCTTTAGGAGTTTGATAGGCGAAAGTTAAATCAATTAAGAAATACTGACCATATTTGTTATATTTCTCAGTGATTTTGTGCATTTGAAGGTTTTCGTTTTCTTTAGCAGCTGAAACAATTTCCTCTGCTTCTTCACGTGTATCTGCGTAATGTTGTTCTTTTTGATTAAGTTGTACTTTTGCCATTGTAAATTCCCCCTAAATAATAACTTTTTCTTGTTTTTCGCGATTAATATCATTCTTCCTAGCAAACTTAGAATGGAGAACAAAGTCACATCCACAAGAGCATTTAAACTTGTATTTATCCTTCATAGATGCTCGTTTACTTGAGTAGACAACATATTTACATTTTGGGCAGAAGGCCGAGTACATTGCTTTTCAGACCCCGAGCTTATTTAATTGGTTTTTATAATAATCACGCTGAGACCGGGTGCGCTTCAATGCTTCTTCCAGTGCCAGATTTTCTTTGGCCATGTCTATATAATTTTTATAGCGCGACTTCTGCTTAGTTTCTTTGTTAATTTCCTTTTGATTTTCAAGCTCTGTTACCAGCCAATTAATATTTGCCAGCCGTAACCGACCGCGCTTGATATCAGCTTTGATTTCTGATAATTTATCCACAACTTATCCCCACTTTCAGGTTAGGTTCAGAAAGCACCTGTCCTAAGATAATGTTTCGCCTGGTAATAGAAATGGTGATAGATCCAATTGCCACTATATTTTTGATCTAAATACACGATTTCGAAATTGTATTTTGCTTTAAATGTATTTAGCCTGCCGAGCAATGCTAATGGATTGTATTTGGAACGATATTCACCCTTAAGCATTTTTTCGTATCCGTGTAGGTCCTCCACAATCAAAGTGAAGGGAATGTCCTTTGAACGGATCAATTCATTTTCAAAGGCTGTCTGGGTATCCTTCTGGAGATTCCCTGTGATTTCATCCATATGGGCTTTCCGTTCCACTCGGCTTTTTAAAAATATGTCACGGGTTATTCCCAGTTCTTCATTCTTCGGAATCATGCAGCCATAATCACCGGTATCTAATTTTTGAATTTTTATCGATATATCCTTCTGGCGCAAATAATCAAGAATATGGCCGTTTACATTCTCCCGGGTATCTACAACGATTGTGAGTGTCTTAAGGATTTTGTTTAATTCTGTGTCTGTGTAATGATAGGAGATCATCTAGCTGCCTCCGGTAACTCTGGGTTTTCGTAAATGTTTCCGATAACAACAAATTCTTTTATTTCACCGTAACAACTTATCCAAGTCCCAGGGCGATGTATAAATGGCATCCAACCAAGGTCATCCCATTTAACGATTCTTATTTCATAATTCTCTTCATTAAAGTGAATGCCACCTTCATTGCATTGAAGAATATCTCCTTCATAAATTCCCTTGCCGTTTTTATCTGTTAGGCCTGTGTATTGCATTAAATTTTCATATTCTTTATAAACGTCATATTCCATGCGGTGTTTAGTTTCGTTCCAAGCTCGAAATTTAATCTCCCTCATATGCCTGTCCCCTTTCCAAATGTAGAAGCATACTGGTTGAGCAGGCATACATAAACCCGCAAAACATCATTGATCTGGTTGTATCTTCCCAACGAAAAATAATATTCAAAGACTGATAGAGGAAAATAAGCCCTATTATTAGATAACGATTTCTAACTAATATCCTCATGCTCCAGCACCTTTCTTGGCGTATGTAACAGCATTGATGTATAGTTGTTTTGCCAATTTATTAGATTCATCATTTTCGAATTGCCGGTAATCCTCATAGATGTCTTTCCATCCGTTGTTAGCGAGTGAAATCATCCAATCATTAAATAAAATCAGTGAATTTTCTTCAGCACATAACCAATCATTTAATTTTTCGTTATGCTGCCACCCACAGATTTGATGGACCATTTTCATTAAAGTGATTTTCTCTGAACTGGCATCCTTCCAGGACTTAAACCAAGCATCAATCGCTTGGAAATTCTGTTCAGCTGCTTGCATCACTTGTGCTGGAATCAAATTTTGATTTTTTATTGCAACCCGATCGTCAGTATCAAGATAGATATTTGCACCTGATTTCCAAATTTGACTGAGTATCATTAAAACTTGCAAATCTATCACCTCGTTATTAAACAGTTACTTAAAATCACTAAAAAGGGCATTAAATAACCAAAAGTTATTAAAAAATAACTCACTTGAGCCTAACAGCCCCAAGGGTTTGAGCATGAAAAGTTAGTTTAGTTATCAGTGTTTGGGTATTACGGCTCCTAATATATATATTTATTTTTTTTATTTTTTAATTAATATAAAACCCAATAACAAAAATAACTAAATAACTATAAAAGTTAACTTGCACCCTTGATATGACTGCATTTCGTAAAAGTTATTAAAAGTTATTTAACTAACAAAATAGTTATTAAATGACCTTAAAATTGCTAGATTTGCCGTTTTCGGTAACCCCTTTAGTAACTGGCTGGCGTTCTTTTAAGGTAATTCCTGTCAAATATGTTTTATTTGCGGCTCCCTTGGTTTTTCCGAAGCCTTTTGTTTCTAACATTCGATAAAATGACCTGTTCCCTAAAGTGCGCTCACCAGATTTGAAACACCAATTGTCATAAACGGTATATAATTCTTTTGCCTCGATCTTGATTGATTCATTTTTAGGTTCATCGATATAACAGATTTCATTGAGAAACGGGGCTAAAATATCCATGTCTTCTTTGTACTGGCCAGTTGCCTCTGCTACCACGTTCGGTTCTTTTAAACCGTCTCGCTGCCATTTCATGCAGCCCTCAATGGCCCAATTCAAAATCCCGGGCATTTCCAGTGATAATTTTTCCGGCAATCGTTTATCCCGTTTATGAGCTGGTAAATTTAGATTGAAAGGAATTAACTTAACACGTCTCCAGATCCCTTCATCCAGGCCGCCTATAACCGGCTTATGGTTGGTGGTAAAAAACACTTTAAATTCTGGGATAAACTCAAAATATTCTTGTCTCAAAAATCTTGCTAATACTGGTTCACCACCGGTAATTTGCTTAACGAAAGACTCTGAAAGTTTTTCTCCTTCTTCACTCTCAATAGCACTTACAAAGCGAGCTCCTACAAGTCGAGCAATATCATTATTGGCTCCAGTATCTTTTTTCTTAATGAAAGTATCTGATTTTGCCTGTTTACCGTATTCACCAGCTAAATCTTTGATTGTATTTATGAAGGTTGATTTACCATTTGAACCACCACCAACCAGGAACATCATTATTTGTTCAGAAATATCACCTGTCAGGCTGTAGCCGATTAAACGCTGCATATACTCAATGAGTTCTTTGTCACCTAAGAATATTTGCTCTAGAAAGGCATCCCATGTTGGACATTTAGCGTTTTCTTCGAATGAAACATTCGTGATTTTGGTTAACCCGAGTTCACGATCATGCGGTTGCAGTTTCCCTGTCTTTAAATCCACAATGCCGTTTTCAACATTGAACAAATACTTTTCTCGGTCAAAATCCTCACGCTCAGCTGGTACTAGTGGCATTAAATCCTTAATACTGTTCATTCGAACATTTCTTCGCTCGCACATCCGGGCCCATTTGTTTTCCATTTCATCCTCTGACTTATAAAGGCTCCGAAGTACCTTTGCAGTGATCCGTTCAATCTCTTTCTTGGTGTCCAGCTTCCACCGTTTGCCCTCCCATATTAGCCAGCCCATATCACTAACGTATTTAATGACATGGCCATATTCATGAGCAATACGTTCAGCGTTTCCAAGCTCTGTTAATCGAAACTTTTTTTTCGGCTTGTCCTCCACAACTTCTTCAACATCACCAGTATGGAAATCAAAGGTGAATTCTTTGAATTGCTCCTTATTATCTAAAATCGTTGTAGAAGTGGAAGATATGGCAGTCGCAATTGTTCTTTCTCCATATGTCTCATTGGTATCTCTGAAATGGATAACATCCCATTTATCACGCATAAGCCCTGATTCTCTGAACATGGTATCCATTCGAGTTGAGGATTTACCTGTCCAGAATGCCAGGTGGTTAC
>JAPSKD010000323.1 GCA_031177865.1 Bacillus sp. (in: firmicutes)
TCGTTGAAAGTCCTGACAAAACCTGTTTGATTTTTGATCCAGGGAGTGAAGGGAAAAAGCTAATAAAGTGGTTATCAAAAAGAGAACTCAATCCGATTGCTATTTTTTTAACACATGCACATTTCGACCATATCGGCGCTGTTGATGAGATAAGGGACTATTATAATATTCCAGTTTATATTCATGAAGAGGAAGAAGATTGGTTGATAGATCCGGCATTAAATGGTTCCAAGTTTTTTCAAATGCAAGAGTTAATGAAATTGAAAAAAGCTGACTACATCCTCAAAAAAGAGGAAACGATAACGATTGGTAATTTCACGTTCTCTGTCCTTGAGACTCCAGGGCATTCTCCAGGGAGTGTGTCGTATTACTTTGAGACAGAGGGATTTGTTGTATCTGGGGATGCGTTATTTAAGAGCAGCATCGGCAGAACAGACCTGCCGGGTGGTAACCATAAACTTTTAATGAAGAGCATACATGAAAAATTATTATTTTTACCTGAAGTAACAACAGTCTTATCAGGACATGGACCAATCACCACAATAGGGGAAGAGATGGATAGTAATCCGTTTTTAAATGGGTTTTAACATCAAAAGCGGAAGCGCCTTGAAAGGGGCTTATGACCCCGAGCCCCTAGGCGCCGGAGCTAGATGATAATTGTGAACAAACAAAAAACCCTTCTCGAATGAGGAGGGTTTTTCTGGGGGATGTTCTTTCATATTAAAAATGGGAGGGGATAATAGTTAAGCTACTAGACTTACAATATAATAAAGTTTTTACTATGTCAATGATGTAAACCTACATAAAGGAGATTTTATGATTACGTACTTAAAGAGTTTAATTTCAAACTCACCAACGAACTTAATTTCCTATGCAGCATACATGGAAGCAGTCCTCTACCATCCCGAATTTGGTTACTATATGAAAGATAAACAGAAAATTGGGAGCAAAGGGGATTTTATCACTACAAGTAATATTTCCAATATTTATGGTCGAATCGTAGCTAAATGGTTTGCAAGTGTTTGTAAGAAGCATGATCTTGATCCTAATTTTTGTGAAATTGGCGCTGGTAATGGACGTTTTGCCCATGCTTTTTTACAGGAGTGGGAGAAATCCATCAATACAACAATCAATTACATGATTGTAGAAAGCAGTCCTTATCATTTGAAATTACAAAATGAATTAATTCCCCCTCGCCATAATGTAATTCAAGTAAACAACCTGGATGAACTAGAGCCTTTCAATGGGATGATTTTTTCTAATGAATTATTTGATGCTTTGCCAGTTCATGTCATAGAGAAAGAGAACGGTAAATTATACGAGGTTATGGTAGGAATAAAAAAAGAAACCTTATATGAGGAGAAGGTCTTATTAACCAATCCAGCTATCCACTCCTTTTTAGAGGAAAGTATGCTGGAATTAAAAGATAAACAGCGAATAGAAGTGCCTTTGTTAATGGAAGGCATGGTACAAGATATATCCAAGGTGTTAACGAAGGGAGTTGTAGTGACAGCAGATTATGGTTATACGAAAGAAGATTGGAAGCATCCTTCAAGAATAAAGGGAAGCTTAAGAGGGTATTATCAGCATCAAATGATTGATGATGTTTTGCAGCATCCTGGAGAAATGGATATTACGACACACATCCATTTTGATTGGCTTATTCAAAAGGGTGAGCAAGCAGAGTTGGTATTTCATTCAAAGCTTAGACAGGATGCGTTTTTATTAAAAGCAGGGATACTAAAAGAATTAGAAAATCATTACGATCCCAATCCTTTTTCAGAAGTTAGCAAACGAAACCGTGCAATTAGGAGTTTAATTATGCCATCTGGAATAAGTTCTTTTTTTCATCTGATAATTCAACAGAAAGATTTCATTGATACTAATCTTTTTGAAGAAGGAGAATAAAAAACACCGGAGAAAAGCTCCGGTGTTTTTTATGTATTGATTACTTCTTAATGTCCTCCAACTCCACCAAGCGGCATCATGAATGTTGTCCAATAAGTGAAGCCTGCGAAGAATACGGTCAAATATGCTCCGAAAACATACATATACATACGTTCGGAAAGTTTAAGATAGCTTAACAAAACAAAGAATCCAGTTTGGGCTAGGAATAGCAATGCTGTTTTATCCATATCTCCTAGATAGAACATTACGGTAAAAATACCCGTCCAGAAACCCAAAACTCTGAACATGCGATCCATATGTATCCCTCCTTTTCCCCTACGGTACCATCATGCAATATTATAAAGAAAAGGAGTTCAAAAGTAAATAAAGTTTCAAATTAGTTTGTAACAAGTGCCTGGTAAGAGCAAGATTCACAACCTGAAATGATATTTTCCTTCTCAACTAACTCCACCGATTCAAATAAAGCTTCAAACATTCCTTTTAGGAACTCGTGATGCATAGCACAAACACTTTCATGTTCCACTGCAACCTCTTTGAAAGGACAATTGTAGATCTGGAAGTAGATTTTTGTATGATCTCCATTTGCTTCAAATTCTGGATAAAACCCAGCTAATGTTGCTGCACTTTTTAGTATCGTTAACTTTTGATCAAAATCTATTTCTTCCCCAAAGGATCTTTTTGTTATTTCCTGTTCAATGACTTCCGTACCAAATCGTTTTCCAGTTAAGTAAAGGGCTTGTTTACCTGCTTCACCCAATGTGAGCATGGTAGAGATAGCTACTTTAGAAAGCAGCATGTAATCCCGGAACGGAAAGTGCAATTGAATGACATCATCTGATAAACGGTATAACCTGCTTGGTCTGCCGCCTTTACCAGTCTTTTTAGTTTCAGATGCTAACATGTTAACATCCTCAAGTTTAGATAAGTGTAATCTAGCAACGTTCGGATGGATATTAAAATTCTCTGCAACCTCTTGTACTGTCACTTCTTGATGGCGTTTCGTAATGTATTGGTAGATGTAGTACCTGGTCGGATCTGATAAAACATTTGTTATCTTTAATGTTTGTTCCATCTCTGTTCACCTCGAACCCCCATAATTTAACCCAATTATAATACAGCTATTTAAACATGGGAATGAGGTTAATAATGTTAACACTATATGTTTAGAAAATGTTCACAATTACCAACTGCTCGGATAACTTAATTTATACGAAGGTTGTACAAAATATATACATTTTGTCTGTCAAGAGTTGTTTTTCGGTAGATTTAGGGATATAAAATTCAAAAAAATATTTAAAAAAGAAGAATCCTGAAGGATAAGATTGAAAGGTGTCGAATAACTACAAAGACAAAATAAAAGGTGGTGTTATTTATTGTAAGTGCAATCGAAATACTAGCAAATAGGATTATCACAGATGCAGCCAGAAACCAAGCAACAGATATTCACATTGTTCCCAGAAAAAAAGACACACTCATTCAAATCCGCTTAACGAACAAACTCATTCCCCGGTTATCACTTCCAAAAGATGAATGCGACAGATTAATTTCACATTTTAAATTTACAGCAAATATGGATATCGGAGAACGACGACGCCCTCAAAGCGGTGCTATTTTTTGTGATGTGGACGGAAAACTAATGGGTCTTAGACTTTCAACCCTTCCTTCTAACAATCGAGAAAGTCTTGTGATTAGACTTCTGCCCCAACAAGAACAGATTCCCTTTCATCAACTCTCACTTTTCCCTGGTATGACTAGAAAACTACTTGCTCTCTTAAAACATGCACACGGCTTAATCATATTCACAGGTCCAACAGGCTCAGGCAAGACAACAACTCTTTATTCCCTCTTAAATGAAACTGCCCATCTTTTTCACCGGAATGTTATCACACTTGAAGACCCCATCGAAAAAAACTACGATTCTGTTTTACAAATACAAGTGAATGAAAAAGCAGGTGTGACATACGCAGCTGGTTTAAAGGCAATTCTACGCCATGATCCAGATATTATTATGGTTGGTGAAATCCGTGACGCGGAAACTGCCAAAATTGCTGTGCGTGCAGCATTAACCGGACATTTAGTTCTAAGCACGATGCATACAAGAGATGCGAAGGGAGCGGTTTATCGTCTTCGTGAGTTTGGTGTCAATTGGTTAGAGGTAGAACAAACGCTAATAGCGATTACCGCTCAGCGACTAGTGGAGCTAACCTGTCCGTTTTGCCAGGGAGAGTGTTCACCCTTCTGCTATTCATATGGAAGATGGAAAAGGGCAAGTGTCTTTGAACTGTTATCAGGGAGAAACCTTAATGCAGCGATGAAAGAAGCAAAAGGAGAAAATATTATTTCACGGTACAGGACAGTAAAGGAAGTAATCAAAAAAGGGATAGCTCTAGGTTATATTAAAGAGTCCGAATACGAACGCTTGGTGTATGAACATGAAGCGCCATAATTGGACGATCAATGAGCAGGCCAATTTTTTAAAAAGGATTGGAGAATTATTGGCACGCGGCTACCCAATTGCAGAAGCGATCGAATCCCTATCCTTGCATTTACCAAGGATTCGAAAAGAGGAGTTGTACAAATGTTTGGCTGATTTGAAAAATGGGGCTTCGTTCCATGATGTTCTAAATAATATAGGGTTTGACAAGGACTTAATTGGTTATGTCTATTTTGCGGAACAGCATGGCAGCTTTGCGGAGGCGTTGCTAGAAGGGAGCAGTTTAGCATTAGTTAAGGAGAATGATAGAAAAAAGCTCTTGAAACTATTACGGTATCCAGCGTTACTAACCTTTATTACTGGTTTTCTATTTGTGTTTGTCCAAAAATCATTACTGCCCAAATTTACAAGTCTCTTCCAGTCTATGAGACTTGAAGCGAATTTCTTTATGAAAGTACTTTATTCTTTTGATGAGTATTTTCCTATTTTTATGACTGGTACAGTGCTCCTCCTGGCAGCAGGTGCAATCTATTATTTTTTTGTATTTCGAAAAGTCTCCATCCTCCAGCAAAGGTCACTTCTAGTAAGAATTCCGATTATTGGAAGAATCCTCAAATTGTTGTTTACCCATTATTTTTCTGTTCAACTCAGCTTCCTTTTAGCCGGAGGGATTTCCGTATTTGAAGCACTAAACTTATTCGAGAAAAATCACAGACAGCCATTTTATAGCTGGTTGGGAATGGTGATCAAGCAAAAGTTGTTAACAGGTGAAAAACTAGAGTCTATCTTGGCTTCCTTTCCATTCTTTGAAAAAGAATTCCCAATGATTATTAAACATGGTCAAGAGAATGGGAAATTAGAACAGGAATTACTCTTCTTCAGTCAGCACTGTATGGTGAACATGGAAGAAAGAATTGAAAAAAGCTTAAAAATGATTCAGCCTATGCTCTATCTTTTTATTGGATTTCTCGTTGTATCTATGTATTTAGCAATATTATTACCAATGTTCCAACTTTTAGATGGAATATAGAAAAGCGGAAGCGCAATTGGAACAAAAATATAATAAATGGAGGAATTAATGATGATAAAAAATGAAAAAGGTTTTACTCTAGTTGAAATGATGATTGTAATGCTGGTTATTTCAGT
>JAPSKD010000324.1 GCA_031177865.1 Bacillus sp. (in: firmicutes)
ATAAAGCTTTAATGATTGAGATACAGAATCATTTTCCATAAAGAATCATCCTTTTTATAAAATCTCGAGCTGTCAAGCTCCAGCGCCTAAGGGCTTCCGCCTTATTTATTGTCTAGCTGCTGCGCCTAGGGGCACGGGGTCATAAGCCCCTGAGCGAGGCGCCTTCGCTTTTCTATTTATCTCGACTTCAAGATTATTATAAAAAACTTTTGGTTTGGTGTCAATTTAACCTAGTTTTACAATTGGTTCTTTCTTAATGATTCTTAATTTCAATCCCTCTAACATCTGATTTATTTCTTCATCTCTTTCTTCTGGTGAGATTTTTTTATGTAGAACACTGTAAAGAGTTATATCCCTTAGCATGAAAAATAATGGAAGCTGTTCTTTCCAGTCTTCTGGTAAAGAGTGGTGCTCCTCATACCCCTTTATAAAATGGGATAGGAAATTCATTGCAAACTGCTCGCGCTGGATCTCACTAGCACTATGGTATCCATATAAAACAGAATAATAAAGCGGGATTGCAATATCGGAAGCAAACCAATGATAACTGCAATCATCAAAATCAAAAACATGAACACATTCACCATCATAAAAAAAGTTACCGGAATGGATATCACTATGGATAAGCCCAAAATTATCCTTAGTTCTTGGGAGCGATTTTAATTCATCGATTAACAATTTAGTATTCTTAATAATCTCTTTCTCATTTGGCACATAGGTTTCAATATCAAGCAATTCCTCTTCCTCCCAAGAAGGGCGAAGCTTTATCTCTTTGCTTGGCCGGTACTCCTTCGTGACAGAATGCATCTGGCCTATCGCTTTGCCCCATGCATGAAATAACTGATGGTTAAATTTGGGTGATTTAATTTTTACAGGGCTGCCAGGTACTTTTGAAAATAGACAAGCATAAAAAAACGACCCGTTACCTGCTGGCAGGACTTCAATTAGTTCATTTTTTGATGATGTGAATGCTTCAGGGCAATTTACTTTTTGTTTATTTAAATAATTCATCCAATCAAGTTCAGCTAGAATTTCATCCTTATTTCGGTGAGAACTATGTGTGATTCTCAGAATAACAGGGGTGTCCCCGCGATAAGCCTCAAAAACATAATTCTCAAAATCTCCTAGTTTTTTTACCTCCGTTTGTAAATGGAAGGACTCAAGAAAGTACCTAAGAATATCTTCCGTAAACAAAATTTTAACTGATTTCTCCATCTTTATCCCCTTCTTCTTATAAATAGCTTTCTCCCTCATTATATTTAAATATTTCGAACTTAGAAACATTCCATTTCTCATTTTTATAGAATTTATGTAAGATAAGAATATTAAAAGATTGTTAATTTCATAAAAGAGGTGTGGATAATGAGTCAACCAGCTACCGTGTCTGCAAACACAGCAAAAGCCTCCGACACGACCATGTTTAATATTCTTTTTATTATCGGGCTTTGCCATCTACTCAACGATGCCATACAAGCTGTCGTTCCTGCGATGTTTCCAATTCTAGAAAAATCAATGGGGTTATCCTTCACACAGCTTGGTATCATTGCCTTTTCCTTAAATATGGTTTCGTCAGTCCTGCAGCCAGTAGTTGGTGTCGTGACAGATAAAAAACCAATGCCCTTCGCTTTACCAATAGGACTTACCTTAACACTATGTGGTGTTCTTGGATTAGCGTTTGCACCATCATTTGGTTTAATCGTTTTATCGGTTATTTTCATTGGCTTTGGGTCTGCAGTATTTCATCCAGAAGGCTCTAGGGTAGCCTATATGGCCGCTGGCAGAAGAAGAGGGCTTGCACAATCGATATATCAAGTTGGCGGTAATACGGGGCAGGCACTAGCTCCGCTTATTACAGCGCTAATCCTTGTTCCACTAGGACAGAAAGGTGCTTCATGGTTTTCGCTTGTTGCAGCCTTGGCAGTATTGTTATTAATCTATATCGCTAATTGGTATAGACAGAGATTAGTTGATAATCTTCCTTTAATAAAGAAGAAAAATTCAACGGCAGATAAAAATACTGGTCTATCAAAAAGGGTTAAACAGTCACTATTTTTAATTCTTTTACTAATTTTTGCAAGGTCTTGGTATATATCGGGGATGACTAATTTTTACGCTTTCTTTGCCATTGAAAAATACTCCCTTACGATTAAGGAATCACAGCTTTTCCTATTTGCCTTTTTAATTGCAGGTGCTTTCGGTACTTTCTTTGGCGGCCCGCTGGCTGACCGGTTCGGAAAGAAAAAATTAATATCTGTTTCGATGTTACTGACTATACCATTTTCAATACTTATTCCTTTTGTTCCATCTTTTATTGCATTTACCTTTCTAACTCTTACAGGATTTATTTTAATGACCAATTTTTCAGTTACTGTGGTTTTTGCACAAGAGCTAGTACCTGGGAAAATCGGGACAATGTCTGGGCTAACCGTGGGACTCGCCTTTGGTATGGGGGCTATCGGTTCAGTGGGACTGGGGTATATAGCAGATTTATTTAGTATGTCAGCCATGGTTTCTTCGATTGGATTTCTGCCATTGCTTGGATTATTGGCTTTCCTCCTTCCAAGTGATCAAATGGTCAGAGAATGGAATCAAGAGGATTAGAAAAGGATGGGCTTAGGTGCCCATCCTTATTTTATATAATTTCTCTTATTCTTTAAGTTTTCAAAAAATTTTAACATTTTTACTCAAAAAAATGTAAAAACTATCATATAATATAGCTAGAACATAAAAGGGAGGGCTATAATCATGAAAACACCTAATTATCATGACTTTTATCAAAAGGCATTGATACCCATTGGTTACAATGACTTACTGGCACTAAAGGAATTGGGATCTAATGACTGTGATTCACCTTCGACCCATTGGCTCATTGCAGTTGAAGGAGAGCAGCTCCCACAGCCAAATATATACTTTCTTTGGAAAGTAAGTATCTATCCGTCAAATGTTGATGGTGATTTTAATT
The DNA here is from genome assembly GCA_031177865.1 of Bacillus sp. (in: firmicutes). Taxonomy (GTDB): domain Bacteria; phylum Bacillota; class Bacilli; order Bacillales; family Cytobacillaceae; genus Neobacillus. Next base: position 2,963 of record JAPSKD010000324.1, read on the forward strand.
GGAAGAAACCTTTCTATTGTTCTCCAATTATGGAATCTATGGATAGTGCGCATGAGCTCGCCTGCTCATTGGCTACGTCAAGTAAACTAGATCAACTCTCCACCATAGGCCTACAGGAGAAAATAAGTTAACCCACAAAAAATACTCCCCTTCTGCTTCACCTTCTTTTTGACCACACTTGTGAAAAAAACCACAAATAGTGAAATCAAACTACATTCTAATAAAAAATAGCTTAGCATCCCTATTTTCGGGCTTTCATCTGCCCTGTGAGTGACCGCTCTTCCTGCTTTTTGCTATTCACGGGCTCTCAGGTTTCCTACAAGATAAAAATAAATAGGTGCTGCTCGCAATCGAAAGCAACACCTTTAATATTATGCTAGTCGAAACACAATACCATGTCCGCCTTTTGGATATTCCCATTTAATATTTTGGTACGGGCAGCCAATCCTACAGCTGCCGCATTCGTGGCAGCCTTCATAACCAACCTGCATCCGTAATCCTTCCCATTTGTACACTTCCGCAGGACAGAAAATAGTGCAAATCTTATCCGGGCATTTTGTCATACAGATATCATTATCCATAACAGTTAGATGTGATTTCGTATCAGCTTTAAAACGAAGAAGATACTGTTTTTCTTCGATATTCTTAGTTGACATTATTTCACCGCCTTCCAAGCACGATAAATATCTTGTATCACCTTAAACGTTCCTTTTTCAGCCGTTATACTTTTCATAATTTCTTTCTGCTTATCACGTTTTGGTGTTCCATCAACGGTGAAGAATTTGCTCATAGCCTTGTTCATCATCGGAACATATTCTTTAAAATATTGTGGGTTGTTTTCAAATGTATGTGTAGCATCTTTATATTTCTCTAAATCTTTGATTATGAAACTATCATAAAGCTTCTGACGGTAAAGATTTAAACTAGACTCAGAGAAGTCTCCACGGTACTTCGCCTCAATTACGGTCTCTGCAGCTAGTAAGCCAGAGTGCATCGCCATGTTCGAACCTTCACGATGGATTGCGTTAACGAGCTGTGCAGCGTCACCAACTACCACTACACCGTTTCCTGCTACCTTTGGCACTGAGCGATATCCACCCTCTGGTATGAGGTGGGCAAGATACTCTGCTGATTCTCCGCCTGCCAGCATGGGCTTAACCATAGGATGTGTTTTTAGATAGTCTAAGAGATCATATGGCTTCATTTTTGATTTGATCATACTTGATAGAGTAGTACCTACCCCGATATTCAAACTGTCTTTATTGGTGTATAAAAATGCTGTTCCAAGATTCCCTTTTGTTGAATCACCAAAAATCTCGATCGTACAGCCTTGATTATCTTCTAAGTTAAATCGATCATTAATCTTTTCTTTTGGTAAATTAATAACTTCCATTACCGTTAATGCAACTTCATCAGGACGGAATTCTTTATGGAAGCCTAACTGCTTTGAGAGCAGGGAATTCACCCCATCTGCCAGGACAACTACATCAGCATAGACTTCTCCATTCGGTCGGTCAGTACGTACACCAATAACCTTACCATTTTCAACAATACATGCTGTTACAACCGTTTCATTGATTAACAGTGCACCTGCTTCCACCGCCTTTTTTGCAAACCACTGGTCAAATTGCGCTCGCAATACCGTAAAGTTATTATATGGCTCTACTCCCCATTCGAGACCTTTGTAACCAAATTGGACCACAGACTCCTTATCCATCATCCAAAAACGCTGCTCGATAACGGGCCTTTCAAGTGGCGCTTCTTTCCAAAACTCTGGAATTAACTCTTCCATTTGCTTTCGATACAACACACCGCCCATTACGTTTTTGCTTCCAGGATATTCTCCTCTTTCAATCAGCAATACGTTAAGGCCTTTTTGAGCACATACAAGTGCGCAAGAAGTTCCTGCAGGTCCTGCCCCAACAACAATGACATCAAATTTTTCTGGCATAGCTTATTTCACCGCCTTTTTCAGTTCGCAGCTGTTTAAATTGCTGTATTAATATAGGGACAATTTCCAATGCGTCTCCTACAATTCCGTAAGTGGCTACATCAAATATCGGTGCATTTGGATCCTTATTAATAGCGATGATCAGATCTGAATTTTTCATACCTACTACATGCTGGATAGCTCCGGATAGAGCAATCGCAAAATATATTTTCGGGGTTACCGTTTCACCAGTCTGACCAATTTGCAGTTCATGAGGTAACCATCCTGCTTCAACCACATCCCTGGTACCGCCAACCGTTGCTCCAATCGTATCGGCTAGTTCATAAAGAATTTGGAAGTTTTGTACATCCCCCATTCCTTTACCACCACAGACAATAACATGTGCATCAGCCAAATTTGCCTTTTTTGTTACGTCATTCACAATTTGCAATACTTTTGTACGCATATCTTCTTCTCTTAGCGTAATGCTTTCTTCAATAATTTTACCCGTTCTTCCTGTATCTGGCTTAAGAGCCTTCATTACCTTAGGTCTTACAGTTGCCATTTGCGGCCGATGCTTTTTACA
>JAPSKD010000325.1 GCA_031177865.1 Bacillus sp. (in: firmicutes)
ACTGCCATACCAACCCCAAGTATGAGTGCCGCAATACCTGGCAGAGTTAAGACCGCATTCATCCAATCAAAAACTAGGAGAACAAGATAGATATAAATTGATAAGGTCACAATAGCGATGAATCCAGGGAAACGATAGTAAACAAGCATGAAAAAATAAATGATTGCAATACCAATTATACCGGCAAAGACTGTTTCATTTAATGCCTGCTCACCAAATTTAGCTCCAACAGAAGTAGAGTAAACCTCAGTCAGCTTGACCGGTAGTGCTCCAGCATTTAAAAGTGAGGCAAGCTCTTGTGCTTCTTCTGCTGTGAAGCTTCCTACAATTGAAACTGTATTTTGATTAAAAATCTCTCTTACCGTAGGTGCTGATAAAAATTTAGGATTTTCTTTTGTAATTTCCGTTTTGAATGAATCTTTGCCTTCTTCAAAATCAAGCCAAATGACTAAATAATTATTCGGTGCCATTTTCACAATTTCTTCTGTAACGTTTTTGAATTTTTCAGCACTCTTTAATTTCAGTGAAACACTAGGTGCTCCATTTTCATCAAAGGTTTGGCTCGCACCATCCTCCGCTAAATCCGCTCCGTCCATCATAACGCGGTCATTGGCATCACGGAAAGTAAGGTTTGCTTGGGTAGACAAAATTTCCCTTGCCTGATTTTGATCCGTTACGCCCGCAAGCTGTACACGAATCCGATTTTCACCCTCAATTTGAATATTTGGCTCACTAACACCAAGAACATTGATCCTCCGATCAAGGGCTTCGGCTGTACTTGCTAAGATTTCTTTGTCAATTTTTTGACCTTTTTTCGCTGGTGTAACCTCGTACAAAACCTCGAAGCCGCCCTGAAGGTCCAAACCTAGCTTAATATCTTTGAGAATACCTGTTGTGGTAACTCCCATTGTGCTTCCTATTAGTAAAATAACTAGCAGGAAAGCAATGATTCTACTGCGCTTAACCATTATGTATTGTTCCTCCTTAGGGCTTAAGCAAAGCACTGCGTCGTAAAGCCTAATCTAAAAAATCATTGCTTTTATTATGAAATAGTTTATAAATACTGTCAATTTTATCTAAAAAGTCAATTTACTTTAGTAACTCTTTCCATTCATCTTCATCTTCTAAATTAAAATCATTGTTTTTATATATCTCAATCGTAGTAAAGCTTATGTAATCACTGACCTTTACGGATAGGATATCATCAATAATCTCGTAAAGTCTTATATCCTCTTTGACTTTCTTCCATTTCTTTCTTGTTAAAAAACCCCAAAGTCCACTTTCTGTTACATCGTGATAACCAAGCAAGCGAAATTCCTCCAACTTGCTGATTAAAGCTGGTTTTACATCGTTGAAAAAATGATTGTACGCATGACTCTTCTCCATTAAATAGCCTCCCTAGACCCCTGTTAATTATCTTTAAAATCAAAACACCTTGTCATGCTTTGTCCACCTTTATGCATATAGATTAATTGTATATGAATTCTTCTTTTTTGAGAAGGTGGGAAGTAGTATGTCAAAGTTTTTAAAAGGGACCTTTATCCTATTAATAGCAGGATTAATTACGAGGGTACTCGGATTTATTAACAGAATTGTCATAGCTAGAAGTATTGGTGAAGAAGGTGTCGGCCTCTATATGATGGCTTATCCCACCTTTATCCTTGTTGTGACTTTAACTCAAATGGGACTGCCTGTCGCCATTTCAAAAAATATTGCCGAGGCTGAAGCAAAAGGAAACCATCAGGAAGTAAAAAAAATTCTGGTCGTATCTCTGGCAATAACTATTTCGTTATCACTGATTTTTACTCCAGCTTTAATTTTGTTAGCGCCTATTTTATCTACCACTCTCTTTACTGATCCAAGAACGTATTATCCTTTAGTTGCAATAGCGCCTGTGGTGCCCATTATAGCAGTTTCCTCCGTTTTGAGAGGCTATTTTCAGGGCAGACAAAACATGCGCCCTTCTGCCGTCTCGCAAATTTTAGAACAGTTGGTGAGGATTACTTTAATTGCCGTCATGACGAAAGCTTTCCTGCCTTATGGTATTGAATATGCTGCAGCTGCAGCCATGGTAGCAGCCATCATTGGCGAAATTGTTTCCTTACTTTACTTAATGACTACGTTTAAATTAAAAAAACGCTTTAGGGTAAGGAAGAATTTTTTCAAATCTGTTCATGCTGGTAAAAAAACATTCAAAGAATTAATGGAAATTGCGTTACCTACGATGGGCAGCAGAATGATAGGGTCAGTATCTTGGTTTTTCGAACCAATTGTTGTGGCTCATAGTTTAGCCCTTGCTGGTGTTGCAGCCGTTGCTGCCACGAAGCAATACGGTTCATTAACAGGCTTTGCCATGCCTTTATTATTGCTGCCTTCGTTCATCACTTATTCTCTAGCAACGTCTCTTGTTCCTGCCATTAGTGAGGCCAACTCGAAAAATAACCATAAATTGATAGAGCACCGACTGCAGCAGGCATTAAGATTTGCCTTTTTAACAGGGGGCTTGTCTGTGATTGTCCTATATGTTCTGGCAGACCCACTTATGGAACTCATGTATGGCTCATCAAAAGGCTCCTACTTTATTCGTCTCATGGCCCCGTTCTTCTTATTTTATTATTATCAAGGTCCGCTCCAAGCTGTTTTGCAGGCATTAAATTTAGCTAGAGCGGCCATGATAAACAGTTTAATTGGGGCAGTTGTAAAAACGGCAGTAATCTTCTTACTTGCTTCACAACCTTCTTTTGGTATAACTGGTGTCGCCTTAGGAATTATCGTTGGTTTTGTTTTAGTAACGGTACTCCATTTTGCTACGGTATTAAAGAAAATATCGTTTAGTTTTTATATACGGGATTACGTGAAAGGAACCATCATCATGACAATCTCTGCTTATCTTGGCTATTGGCTGTTTGAGCACATTCTTTTAGGAGAACATTTAGTGGTTAGAGTTTTGTCCGCTGCCAGTGGTATGACACTTACCTACATCTTCCTGCTAATTATCGGCGGTTTAATTAAAAAAGAAGATCTAAAAAGGATACCAATTATTCGTAATTTAATCCCGGTTTAACAGCAAAAAGAAGACATGCATGTTTGACCTGCGTGTCTTCCTATTGTTCATCCATTATGTCTACAAAAAACTTACCATTCTCATAACTGCAAAATGAAATCTTCCTTACATCACGGTATCCTAATTTTTTTAATTCCTGACGAAGCCAAAAATTGGTTTTATTTATACGCACAAGATTTTCTTCCTCAATCGCTCCATCAATAATTAATGGAATCGTAATATCCCCTTCCTTAGGTTCACCATTGGGATTATTCATTTTTTCAATGACAGAAAGACTTCCCGAAGATTCCAAAATGGCAAACTCAACATCAGCAATACTGCGGATATCCTTTTCCCTTAACTGTGTTAGTAAATCATCGAAATTGTACCTTTGCTTCCTCATGGCATCTTCATCAATTTTTCCCTTATTGATGATAATGGTTGGCTTCCCGTCAACAAGATCGCGAAATCTTTTACTTTTTAATGAAACAACAGCTAAAGTATATTGAATGATCATTAAAAATATCATTGGAAGTGCTGTATGAATCCAAGGTTTACCGATTTCGATAATGGAAGAAACAGCCAATTCACCAATCATAATAAATACGACGAGGTCAAGAACACTTAATTCGCCAATTTCTCTTTTACCCATTACTCGAAATATTAAGAGGATTAATATATAAAAAAGTATTGTACGCAGTGCAATTGTTAAATATTCTTCCACTTCATTCCGCCCCTTTTTTCATCCTTATTTAGTGTTTGCAAACCAAGGCTTCATCATCACGGAATTGTATACCAATTTAGAATAAAACTGTAAAAATTTTAATTCTACTTTTTGTATGCCGGGAATATGCTTGTACTAGGCAAGAATCTGTTTATCCTAGGGTGATAACTTTAACTGAAGGGGGAGAGTAAGATCGAATCAAAAAGCTTTGGTACAGCTATTTTGTACGGGTTAATTTTTATCTTCTTATTTGCCATTGTCAGCAGCCTGATTTTTTCATTAATTCTTAGATTTACTTCAGTCCAAGAAAACTCACTTCAATACATTGTTACTGCAGTTTCCTTTATTGGGCTCTTTGGAGGAGGATTTCTATCCGGAGGAAAGCGAAAGCAAAAGGGCTGGCTGATTGGGGGATTAACTGGCTTAATTTATAGCCTGATTGTCTTTTTATCACAATACTTAGGCTATGACCGCCTATTCGACGTGGAACAAGTCATCTACCATGTTTGCTATACGTTAATTGCTATGATGGGTGGAATTCTTGGTGTAAATATAGCAACAAGCAACTCTAGAACAGCATAGAAAAAGGAAGCCAGTAAGTAATGGCTTCCTTTTTTCTTATTTCTCTAAAGAGACTTCTGCAGTTGTTGAAATCTTTGCAGATTCCGTTACTTCACGAATTGCGTTTCGGTCATATGTTAGACGGCTGCCGTCTCCACATTTAATCACGACTTTGTTTTCATCGATGGAATCGATAAATCCATGTAAACCGCCGATCGTGACAATTTTATCACCTTTCTTTAATTCGTTTTGCATTTGTTGAACGGCTTTAGTACGTTTTTGCTGCGGACGAATTAATAGGAAATAAAATAATACAAACATTAATATTAATGGAATGATTGAACCTAATCCTTGCATCTGTTTCCCTCCTTTCCAATATGCATCTATTAGAAATTTTTCGCGTTTGGTTTGTTAAAACCATAACGTTCAAAAAACTCTTCTCGGAAATCACCAAGCCGGTCCTCTCGGATAGCTTGTCTGACCTTCTCCATCAATTTTAACAGAAAATAGAGATTATGGTAACTAGTTAATCTGATTCCAAAAGTTTCATCACATTTAATTAAGTGACGAATGTATGCCCTGCTATAGTTTCGGCATGTGTAGCAATCACAATCTGGATCAAGTGGACCGAAATCTTTTGCAAATTGAGCATTTTTAACTACTAGACGTCCAGTACTGGTCATTAATGTACCATTCCTAGCAATCCGAGTTGGCAATACGCAGTCAAACATATCAATACCACGAATGGCTCCATCAATCAAGGAATCTGGAGAACCAACACCCATTAGGTAACGTGGTTTGTTTGTCGGTAATAACGGAGTAGTAAATTCAAGAACGCGATTCATCACGTCCTTTGGCTCACCAACAGAAAGTCCACCAACTGCGTACCCAGGGAAATCAAGCGAAACTAAATCTTTAGCACTCTGCTTCCGGAGCTCCTCATACTCTCCACCTTGTACGATTCCAAAGAGACCTTGGTCATTCGGTCTTTGATGAGCATTCAAACAGCGCTCCGCCCAACGAGATGTTCTCTCTACTGATTTTTGCATGTATTCATATGTAGCAGGGTAAGGCGGGCATTCATCAA
>JAPSKD010000326.1 GCA_031177865.1 Bacillus sp. (in: firmicutes)
CCGTTTCCTCCTTCACCTACTTCAAATAAATGAAAAGCACCTTCTTGAGCAATTTCTTTAAAAAGCAGAACTTTTTCCATCATTTCTTTAAAGTAATCAAAATCAGCAATTCGTACAAAAATAGGACCTAATCCAGTAATCGCATACTCCAATGGAATCGGACCATTTTGCCATGGTACGCCTGCCGCAACTCCTTCATTGTTTTCATCTGAAATCAATTGGTATTGTTGATCATCAAAATCTACAAACGATACCGTTTTTTTACCAAATTGATCTTTTATTCCAGTATGAGTTACATTCAACCGGTCAAATCGTTTTACCCAATAATCAATTGCAGCGTCGCTCGGTACACGGAAGGAAGTTTTTGAAATTTCATTTGTTCCATGCACACCCTTTGGAATTCCGGGGAAATCAAAAAATGTCATATCAGTCCCAGGACTTCCAGTATCGTCTGCGAAAAATAAGTGATAGGTTTGAATATCATCTTGATTTACTGTTTTCTTAACAAGACGCATTCCTAATACATAAGTGAAAAATTCATAATTCTTCTCGGCGCTGCTTGTTATCGCTGTTACATGGTGTATGCCTTTTAAGTGGTTCAAGTTTATTCCTCCATTTAGTATGTCTTTGTTTATTTTTCCTTATTAAAGTCCAATACACTCAACAGGACAGGGTGATAATTGATATCTCGAAACAATTTATCTCTAATTCAAGATAAATATAACATGGATAAAAACTGCTGTCAATTTCTCTTTCCATATTTCGTTCTTAAATTTATCACATTCATAAAGTTTATTTTAGTACCAATGATGTTAATCACAAACAGACTTTTTAAAAGGTGTTATTTTAGGTATGAGATTCATTATCAATCCATATAAAAAGAGCAATTAGCGAAGGAGAAAACCTATGAGTGAAATAATTAATAATCGTGAACAACAAACTACAACTAAAAATAAACGACAAGAGATATTAAAACAAATCTTTAAAGACCTCCATGACGGAAAAAATGTAAAAAAGGAAAAAGGCTCATTCCGATGCGTTTATCGTAAAAATTACCATCGAACAAATTTCACAGTTACAGCATGATTTTGGTAATCTTTCAGTAGAAGAAATGCATGGTTTACATGCAAAGCACACAGAAATTTTAAAAGGGTCTATTGTAGAAATTGAAAACACCAATAAGCTAGAGGAACAACCAGGTCATCCGATACACGCCTTTAAATTAGAGAATCAAGAACTAGATAAATTGATAAATACTCAACTTAAAGTTCATTTGGAGGAGTTTGAAAAGGAAGAAAATCATGAAAATATCCTTAAGCTTTTAGAAGATATCAACCTTCTGCGATACATCGATAAACACTACAGCAGGAAAGTGAATTTAATTTTTCCTTATTTAGAAACGTACGGCATTTTTGAACCAACGACAAACATGTGGCGCAGCAACGACTTTCATCCGTGATGCCATTAAAGATGCAAGACAGAAATTAACTTCTTATAACGGGGACAAGCGGTCATTAATTGAAGGTATAAATTTTGTTATTCAAGAAGTTATCACTATGATCTATAGAGAAGAAAACATTCTTTTTCCAATGGCAATAAATAATTTTACAGAAGATAAATGGGTAAAAATATTACGTGAAAGTGATGAGATTGGTTACTGCTTGATTGCACCTACCGAAGTATGGAAGCCTGAAAGACTGATTAGGTTGTCTTTTTTTGGTATCCCAAGGACACTGACAATTGTTAGACCAAACGGCTGATTGCTTTAAATGATGAGTATTTTTATATATCCAAAATCAAATACTATAAAGGATATTCCTGTAATATCGCGTTTCAGAGTATCCCAATCCTAACTATTGAGGTGATTCATTGTGAGTACTCGAGATCATTTGGATCCACATTCTCAAAAGTTCTTCAATAATTGGACTCGGCCTAAGCGTGCTAGTTCTCAGGTAAATGGACACACAAAAATTTCACAACACAACATTATCGCGAGATCAAACGCAAAGGCCCATAGGTGGTAAAGGATACATCTGAGTAAAAAGAAAGAAGACGAAATTAGTCTTCTTTCTTTTTTTTGAAAAAATATAATTGATATTAAATCAGCAAATAAATAGTTTTTTCGGATGGAATCGTGCCATAACAGAGCCAGAAAAAGGAGGTATGTGACCCTTTTGAATTCAACCGGTGATTCTCACTAAAATGCGACTTTCACCGTAAATGGTAATAACAGTATATATCAGTAAAATATTTCAAGTTTAAATACATAAAATGGAATAATGATTAAGTAGGAATATATCAAAAGAAATACGTAATCCGGCACAATGGTTATTTTTCTATGAAAAAGCCTTATAACTATAAGAAAGCGCTTTAATTATTATAAAAAATAAAAAGTTCTGAAATATTGAAATAATATACTAGACTAACAATGAAAAAAGTACTACAATAACTTATGTTAATTAATTCAGCCTATAAACAAATCTCATGGGGTCAAGAAAGATACTAATCTACGATTCTTAGTATCTGAAAATTCAATCAAAGGGGGAAAACACCATGAATAAGAAATTAGCTAGTGTGTTTATGGCTTCTACCATCTTTGCTGGAGTATTAGCAGGATGTGCTGGAGGAGCGAAAGAAAGTTCAGGAGGCGGCAATTCAGATACCATTAAATTGGGTGTGAACTTAGAGCTTTCAGGGAACGTTGCGTCATATGGTGAATCAATGTCAAAAGGGATTGAAATGGCTGTTGATGAAATCAATAAAAATGGCGGAGTAGATGGCAAAAAATTCGATGTTGTAAAAGTAGATAATAAATCGGAAGCAGCAGAGGCTACAAACGGTATCATTAAATTAACAAGCCAAGACAAGGTAACGGCTGTAATTGGAGCAGCAACAAGCGGTAATACAGTTGCACAAGCTCAAATTGCGAATGACACGAAAACGGTTCTGATTGCTCCAGGTGGTACAAGCCCAACTGTTACTGTAGATGAAAAAGGGAAAGTAAGACCATTCGTATTCCGTACTTCTTTTATTGATCCATTCCAAGGAACAGTGGCTGCGAATTTTGCAGTAGATACACTAAAAATCAAAGATGCAGCGATTTTCGCTGACAACTCTAGTGATTATGCTAAAGGATTATCAGACGCTTTTCAAGAAACCTTTGAAGCAGCAGGTGGTAAAATCGTTGCGGAAGAAGCATATGTAGCAAAGGATACAGATTTCCGTGCAACATTAACGCGAATCAAAGCAAAAAATCCTTCATTCATCTTTATCCCTGGATATTATGAAGAAGTTGGCTTAATTGTAAAGCAAGCGCGTGAATTAGGAATCGAAGTTCCTTTAGTGGGAGCAGATGGCTGGGATTCTCCAAAGTTAGTTGATTTGGCTGGAGCAGAAGCATTGAACAATACGTACCTAATCAACCATTACTCATCTGAAGATCCAGATGAAAAAGTACAAAAGTTTGTTACAGCATTTAAAGAAAAGAACAATGGCGAAGCACCGAACGCTTTCAACGCTCTTGGTTATGATACAGTTTACTTTTTAGCAGATGCGGTTGAGCGTGCAGGCAGCACTGATTCAAGTAAGATTCAGGAAGAATTAGCGAAAACAAAAGATTTAAGTCTTGTAACAGGAGTAGTAACAATTGATGAAAATCATCATCCAATTAAAACAGCTACTATTTTAGAATATAAAGATGGTAAACAAGTGTTTAACACAAAAGTAAATCCTTAAAAAGTACTAGTTAAGTAGAATGGAAGGATAATCCTTCCATTTTACTATGTAAAGAGTTAAATCTGGAATAAATAGGAGTGAGAACAATGGAGTGGTTGCAACAATTGATAAACGGAATATCACTCGGTAGCATCTATGCCTTAATCGCATTAGGCTATACCATGGTTTATGGAATCATAAAATTAATTAATTTCGCCCATGGTGATGTTTTTATGGTAGGTGCGTTTGTCGGGTTTTATGCGATTAAGGGATGGGGTCTAGGCTTCTTTCCAGCATTATTATTCTCAATGGCATTTTGTGCCGTATTTGGAGTATTGATTGAGAGAATCGCCTATAAACGTCTTAGAAATGCGACTAGAATTGCTGCCTTAATTACAGCAATAGGAATGTCGCTATTAATTGAATACGGAGTAATTTACGCTCGTGGAGCACAGCCTGAGGCGTATCCTGATAATGTCTTGCCAAGCACAAGCTTTAACCTTTTCGGTGCACAAATCAGCAGCCAATCCCTTTTTATTTTAAGTGTGTCTGTCGGTCTAATGATTATTTTACAATTTATCGTTCATCGTACGAAGATTGGTAAAGCGATGCGTGCCGTTTCACATGATATGGATGCCGCACGTTTAATGGGGATAAATGTAGACAGAACCATCTCCTATACATTTGCGATTGGTTCTGCATTAGCAGGGGCTGCTGGTGTTATCTTTGGTGTTTATTATACGAAGATTGAACCACTTATGGGGATTATTCCAGGATTAAAGGCATTTGTTGCAGCTGTTTTAGGTGGGATTGGAATTATTCCTGGAGCCATGGTCGGTGGTCTAATCCTTGGGGTTGTCGAATCAGTAGTTAGTGCAATGGGATTCTCATTATGGAGAGACGCGGCAGCGTTTATTATCTTAATCCTGATTCTTATTTTTAGACCATCAGGCATCTTTGGAAAAAATACAAGAGAGAAAGTGTAGGTGAGGTAGACAGATGAAAAATGTAAGTAAATTCTGGCTATTTCTCATTTTAGCAGTACTCATTTATGGAATTGGCCAAGGCTTGATTCAAACAGGCATATTAAATGCATTTTATAGCAACATGCTGATCTTAATGATTATTAACATCATTTTAGCGGTTAGTCTTCACTTGGTTATTGGGATTACCGGACAATTTTCAATCGGACATGCTGGATTCCTTGCAGTCGGGGCATATGTGTCAGCGATTATTACGATGAAATTTGAACTGCCTTTCGTTCTAGCTATTATTATTGGAGGAATTGTAGCAGCAGTTGCTGGTCTTCTAGTAGGAATTCCAACTCTAAGACTACGAGGGGATTATCTGGCTATTGCTACTCTAGGATTCGGTGAAATTATCAGAATTGTGTTTTTAAATATTGAGTATGTTGGCGGCGCTGCAGGAATGATGGTTTCCAATATGACGACGTGGACAAGCGCATTTGTCTGTCTCGTTATTACCATTCTAGTGATATCCAATTTTACGAACTCACGGCATGGAAGAGCGTGTATTGCGATTAGGGAAAATGAAATTGCGGCAGATGCAATGGGGATCAATACAACTTTTTATAAAGTTGCTGCATTTGCCATTGGTTCCTTTTTCGCAGGAATTGCCGGTGGATTATTTTCACATAACTTTTACATTATCCAGCCAACAAACTTTGGGTTCT
>JAPSKD010000033.1 GCA_031177865.1 Bacillus sp. (in: firmicutes)
TAAAACATATTTAACAAGGAGATGGCTTTAAAATGTTTATGAAATTTTTAAGAGAAAACAAAATTGCGGCTGGAATATTAACAGTCTTACGTTTATATCTAGGATATTCTTGGTTTACTGCAGGTTTAGGTAAATTAACAGGTGGCGGTTTCGACGCTTCTGGTTTCTTAAAAGGAGCAGTTGCTAATCCAGTAAAAGGTCCAGATGGCAACATGGTTTACGGTTGGTACGTTAACTTCTTAGAAAGCTTTGCACTGCCAAACATTGATGTGTTTAACTTCATCGTTCCTTGGGGTGAAACATTAATCGGTTTAGGACTAATGCTTGGATGTTTAACAACAGCAGCTATTGTTTTTGGTCTAGTAATGAACTTCTCTTTCTTCTTAGCAGGTACTGTATCTCACAATCCGACTGACATTTTCTTAGGGTTCATCATCTTAACTGCTGGTTATAACGCTGGTCGTGTCGGGCTTGATCGCTGGGTGATTCCTTTCATTCGTAAAACAGTTTTTAAAGGTAAAGAAACAGCAAGACAACACGCGTAACGAAAAGTGCCTCCATCACATGATTGAGGCACTTTTTTATTAAGGCTCTTTTCTTATACTTTGTTGTTTTTGAAACAAGATTTAAAGATTGTGGCTAAAGTTTCCCCAGAAAATCACATATATTCTATAAGTAAAGATCCAGCAAACTATATTCAAAAGCGCAAAATAACTATTTCCACGTTAAAATCGGCTTTAAGATTTTAACAACCATCTTTACGAATACAGCCTTTATTAATAAATATTATCTTCTTCGCCGCTTTCAAAACCTACTCGATCCTGATACCAATTAGTGATTTGCGTAAGGATAGCAAATACTAAAAAGAAATTCATCGCCCATACATTAATAAACGGTGCTAAGCCGCCAAATTCAATTCCATGATACCCTTTAATTTTCATCACGATCAGCGATTCTATAAAAATTAAAACAAAACCCAATACACCCGCAACAGCCATTCTAATCATTTCCGTTGCCTCCATATCTACCGATTATGTTTATTTATTTTCATTATATTAATAAAATAAATTTGTCAATTATGTGAACTTTTATCCCTATTATATGGCAAATTTCAACAGAACAACAACGAAACCATTTATGTTTTAGGAAGAAATTTTTGTACAGAATGAATGATTATATAAGAGGCAATATCGTTATTTGTTTTCTGGTAAAACGGTAGGATTTCATGATAATAGCGGTTACTTTTTTATCCAACGATATAATGATGTGCAGAACGTTACTATAGAAGCATAGATGAGGAACGTGTAAAAATTAACAAAGATCGTATTTGTGTATTGATTTAACCATGGAAAGCTGTAAATTCTCGATTCTTCATTTGTAGGCGGTCCGCCCAATTTCTTAATTAACTCGGAAACGTATGCATATTCTAACACACTTGCAGCGAGCAGGACGATGAAGGAACAAACCACAATATTTCGCCAAGTAGAAACGTTAAATGACGCTTCCTTAAGTTTTAAAAACAACTCATATCCAAAAAGAGCAAATGTCAACACGACGAATGGAAAAATAAGAATAACAGGATTACCGTTACCTGAAAAGGACTCAGGACTAAATGTAAATTCCCTAACCATAACAATTGCAATGATACAAAGCAGGAAATAGATAATCATTTGCCTTGATAACATCATATCTCCCCCTTTTAAAATAACTAAAAAAGGAATAATGCCCTATTGTTTATATATTCGACAATAAGGCCGTTATTCCCTTGTTATCAATAGAGGTCAGTAGAAAGGTTTCCAACGTGCCAAGACGGCATACTATGTCGTGTTATGATTGATTTTACTAACCAAGGGAAACGATATTGAAAGCAAGCACTTAACATAAGGCAAATGAGGTTTTATTATTGAAAGAACATATCTTAAAGGTACTTCATCAAATTGAAAAAGAGTATGATGTAAAAATCCTTTATGCCTGTGAATCAGGCAGCAGAGCCTGGGGTTTTCCCTCTGATGATAGCGATTATGATGTCCGATTTATTTATGTTCATAAAAAGGAATGGTATCTCTCCATCGATAAAAGGCGCGACGTACTAGAAGTCCCGAAGCATGATAAACTTTCAATCCAAGTAGACAAACTGCTGGACTTGAATGGCTGGGAACTAACCAAAGCATTGCGGTTATTTCGCAAATCGAATCCGCCGCTGCTAGAATGGCTCCATTCAAATATCGTGTATTACCGGGGGTCCTCTGCAATCAATAAAATGAAAGAGTTAGAAAGCCAAATTTTTTCTCCCATTTCTGGTATTCACCATTATTTAAAAATGGCAAAAGGTAATTACAAAGATTATTTAAATCGTGAGGAAGTTAAAATAAAAAGATATTTCAACATATTCCGGCCGCTGTTAGCAGCTAAATGGATTAAAAAGCACCATGCATTTCCCCCAATTAAATTTACCCAACTAGTCGAGGATATCCTTCCAACCAGTGAGATTAGAATCGTACTCGACGATATTATCATGCTAAAAAAGGCTGGTGAAGTTCTTGACCCAAATCCTAGAACAGAGTTTATTAATCCGTTCGTTGAAACCGAGATGGAGCATTTAGAGCAATATGTAAAGGAAGTATCAGTAAATAAATCGGACCCAACTGAAGTTTTAAATCAATTGTTTCGAGAAACACTTGATGAAGTTTGGGGTTAAATTTTAAAACTGCCACTTTTATAGATTTTGGCAGTTTTTATTTTTCAAGGAAAGCTTGAAAATCTCATTAAAAACGAATATTATATAAAGGTTGCAAAAAAATGTTCGTGTTTTGGAGGAACCCTATGTTTAAACTAAAAGAAAACCAAACAAATACAAAAACAGAACTACTCGCGGGAATTACAACCTTCTTTACAATGGTTTACATTGTGGTTGTTAACCCAGTCATTCTCGCGGATGCAGGTGTTCCGTTTGAACAAGTCTTTACGGCAACTATAATCTCTGCAGTTGTTGGGACACTTTGGATGGCACTGTTTGCAAATTATCCAATCGCCATTGCACCAGGTATGGGGCTTAACGCATACTTCGCCTATTCCGTCGTTGGCGGCGGGCAAAATATTAACTACGATACAGCCTTTGCTGCTGTTTTTATTGCTGGTATTATTTTTGTTATCTTATCTTTAACACCTTTTAGAGAAAAATTAATCGATGCGATTCCAGATAACCTCAAACATGGGATTACAGCAGGTATAGGTTTATTCATTGCTTTTATTGGGTTAAGACTTACACACATAATTACTGCTCATCCTACCAATCTTGTTGGATTGGGTGATCTAAAGTCTCCGTCAGCCCTGCTTGCAATCGTCGGCTTAGCGATTACACTAATTCTAATGGTGCTGCGAATCAATGGAGCATTATTTTTTGGAATGATTATTACAGGATTCATTGCCTTTTTTACGAACCAACTTTCATTTGATCAAGGCTTTGTTTCGTTACCATCTCTTCCTGAGGGATTAATTGTAGGCAATCCGATAACAGCTTTAACGGATGTCATTGAGCACAGTCTATATGCAGTTGTCTTTTCATTCATACTAGTGACAATTTTTGACACCACCGGAACAATGATTGGTGTTGCAAACCAGGCTGGTTTGATGAAAAATGGAAAATTACCACGTGCACGTCAGGCATTGCTCTCCGACTCTGTTGCTACATCCATCGGAGCCATGTTTGGCACGAGTCCAACAACCGCATATATAGAATCCACTTCAGGGGTTGCGGCTGGCGGACGGACAGGATTAACTTCCCTTACAGTTGCTATTTTGTTTATTCTATCGGCATTCTTTGGACCTCTTGTCAGTGCGGTTTCAGGAATTTCTGCGATTACCGCTCCTGCCTTAATTATTGTCGGAAGTATGATGATGGGAAGCATTGCAAAAATTAAATGGAATGAATTAGATGAAGCGTTTCCGGCATTCCTAGTAATCCTGAGCATGCCCTTAACATCCAGTATTGCCACCGGTATTGCACTTGGTTTCATCAGCTATCCACTTCTGAAGATAGCGAAAGGAAAATGGCGTGAAGTTCACCCGCTTCTATATGTTTTTGCTGTATTGTTCTTTTATCAGCTGGCATTTTTACCGCATTAAAAAATGGAGCCTAACCACTAAGTTGGGCTCCATTCTTTTAAAATTTATCTGGGAACTGTTTGATAATCCCTTCAGTAATCGCGTGTGGCATATGTAGTAAATGAGCTAAATTTTTGTCAAATGCAGCAATATCAGCATTGTAATCCTTATTAATTCTTGCCGCTACACTTTGTGTGACCAGTTTTAAATGCATGTAAAACATTTCTTTTATTTCATTTTTGTTGAACTGCGGATTTGCAGAAATTAGAAAATCAGTAATATCATCTGCATTTTTAAACCATTCATCATTGTATTTTTTGAAATCTGGCTGATTTCCACTTTTGGCCGCCGCCAGTACTTTTCCGGCAATTTGAATATGCTCTCTCAACAGCTTCGCAAGCTTGTTACCCGCTTCCTCACCGTAAAATGGTTTCATTGCATTTCCGATATCGTCCTGGTTTTTCAGTAATCTAGCAAGTACAACTTCTTGGTCCTCATGCCCTGCTATCGCACTAACTACATACCTTTCAGTCCAAAAAGCGTGCTCCGTCCATAGGACCCTCATATCAGCCATTAGTTGGGCAGATTTTTGATTTAACTCTTGCGTTTGCCGCTCTGATTGCTTGCTGCCTTCCGCATTTGTGAATGCTGGGCAGATTAATACAAATGTGAGAAACAAAATCATGATTTTTGATAAATGTTTCATTCGATTCATCTCCTAATATAAATTAAACTGGTCAATTTATTATTAGATATTTTATCCATTTTCACTCATACGGGGTAAGATTTTATTTTTACCATCTTCATAACTTCCACATAACTTCTCTATAACTTCTACAAATGTTTATCCTATTATAAAGATAACTTATTTAAGACTTAGGTTTTAGGAACCTTATTCTTAAAAACTTCCTATATTTGATTGGTACCCGGTACCAATCCTTTTTTTTGCTATTATCATCATCTTCACAAATTCCACATAACTTCTCTATAACTTCTACAAATGTTTTTCCTATTATAAAGGTAACTTAATTGAGTCTTAAGGTTTAGGAACCTTATTCTTAAAACTTCCCATAATTTAGCTTGGTACCCATGTACCAAGCTCTTTTTTTGCCCATTTTTTTAAAAACGAGAACAAGAAGTATCATTTAGTGTAATTTTACACTATAATAAAAATACAATAATAGTAAATTTCTATAAGAGGTGTAGATAATTTATGAAGCGAATAACGATTTTTTTGTCCATTCTTATGTTTGGGCTTCTCTTATCCAGTTTTGTTTATTTCTTTTTCAATGGCAACCCTGTCACAAAGGAAAAAAGCAGGGAGATCGTATCCGCCTACCTTGAAAAAAATTACCCGGAAGAAATTTTTAAGATTACAAACATTGCCTATTATCCTAGCGAGGGAACGTATATCGTTCACGTGATTTCGAATGATGGAAAAACAGAAGGCAATATTGATGTAAGGGATGGAAAGATTATAACAGAAGGCGAAGAATTTCCAGATTGAGAGGTGACAATATTTGAATCTCCCTAAAGGAATAACGGGTTTTTGCTCAATAAACGATAAAGAACTCCCGTTAATGGATACAATTCAATTTAAACAACTGAGCCACACATTTATAGAGAATTGGGTGGAAAGTTTAATGGGTTCAGTGAACTTTCCCCTCATCGAAACTATTACACCGTAGAATATATGCTCCATGGAGAATCACATTTTGTTCTTCTCAATTGCCATTATCCATTTCTGGCGTTCGCCTCAACACTGGGTAAAATTTCCTCCTTTGATATGCCAGTAATGTCAGTAAAATACAAACCTTACTATACTGTTTTAAAAAAGGATTATTTGGATACAGCATTATCATCTGAACATTTATTTACATTATCAAGGGCAGAATTAGAGCAGTTTTCATATTGGAAACCGAGGACGGTTGGAGAAGTTATTTTTAATAATTGGGATTAATTGATTGAAACAAGAAAATAAGGACGGTTTCATCCCTTAAAGAGAAATCGGTCCTTTTTTCTTGTTATTTCAATTTTCTTTTAAATTTCGAAAATAATAGTAGAATGGTGGTATATAGATATAAAGGGGCAGAGTCTTTGTGGTGATCAATCATGAAATCAAAACCATTTCGAAAATATTAATCTTCTACATACTCTTTACTCTCGTTCCTTCGGTATTATTCAGTTACTACTTTGCTGATCATGAGGTTAAAGATAATGTGATCCAAAATAAAAGCAAAGCTCAAAAGTATGCCAATTTTCATGCAATCAACATTGAAAATTTTTTGGGAGAAACTGTTGGCAGATTAGAAATGCTCGCTTCCTCCATCAAAATTCAGGACAGTAATCTTACTAATATCGAAACCATACTAAAGGAAACACAAGCTAAGGACTCTCGTTTTTCTGGTTTTTATTTAGCTAGTTCGTCAGGTGATTTATTGATAAGTACAAATCCGACAACATCCGTTGTCAATGTCGGTGATCGCCCCTATTTCCAGCAAGCTATTACTACAGAACAAACAAGTATATCCGAGGCCCATATTGGCAGGGTAACAGGCCGTTATATAATAACCATCGCTACCCCGATTGTTGAGCATGGAGTGACTCAAAGCGTACTTCTGGCGAGCTTACGATTAGATGAAATCGAAAAGTCAATTAAAGAATTAATTCACGATGAATTAATAATGGTTTCTGACCCTAACGCTCAAATCGTAATAAAAGCTGGATTCTTAGAAAATAAAAATTATTCAGTAAAATCTAGTATATCGATATCCCAAGTTCCTTGGACAATCTCAGCCTTTGTAAACACTGAAAGTGATCTTGCCTTTTACAATGTATTTTTACAGTATCTTATACTCTTCCTTACGATTACCAATATTTCATACTTGCTTGTAAAATATATACTTTTAAGAAAAAAGGTAGTTCATGAACAAAAACAAACAGAAATACAAAAACTTGAGTTAATCGGTAATCTTGCTGCCAGTACTGCACATGAAATCAGAAACCCCTTAACCGGTATAAAAGGGTTAGTCACTCTCTTAAGCGAGGAACATCAGGATAAAAATTCTCAGTATTATTTTGGGGTCATTCAACAGGAAATTGACCGTATAAATGGTATTGTCAGTGAATTACTGGTACTAGGTAAACCAACCTCTTATACGTTAAAAACATATGATGCAAAAACAATTATTAAGGAAATTGAGCCGATTATCCAATCCGAAGCCAATTTAATGAATGTTGAGCTTATCATTAGTTACGCAAACGTTGAGTTGCCCATTTCCTGTGTAAAGGATCATTTGAAACAAGTCATTCTTAATCTATCAAAAAACTCCCTGCAGGCTATGCCGGGTGGAGGGAAATTGAGGATTATACTAGAGAAGCATGCTCAGACTTGTGTAATTAGAGTGGAGGACTCGGGTGTTGGCATGCCAAAGGAACAGCTAGGGAAGGCTTTTAGTCCATTTTTCACGATGAAAAAAGATGGTTCTGGACTTGGATTAACCGTTTGTAAACGAATCATCGAATCTTTTGGTGGACGAATAGGTATTGATAGCAAGCCCCATATTGGTACACAAGTGGAAATTACACTTCCACTAAAAGATTAATAAAATGACAAAAAAAGGTTAGTGCCTGGCACTAACCTTTACTTAATATAACAAACTTGGTTTCTACCACAATTTTTGCATTGGTATAAACCTTTATCAGCCCGGTCAATAAAGAATCAATGCTGTCACCAGGTTTAGAATTGGTAACCCCAAAACTTGCATTAAGGTTTCCTGCCCCTTTGAAATGATGGTTAGCCACTACTTTCCTTAGATTCTCCGCAAGCTTAACAGTTTCTTCCCCTTCCGTACTAGAGATGATGATGAACTCTTCACCACCCCATCGTCCAAAAAGGTCTCGATTTGTAAGGTGTTGCTGGATGAGTTGTGCTAACTCTACGAGAACTGCATCACCAACTTTATGGCCAAAGTTATCATTCACTGACTTAAAATGATCAATATCAAAGAAAATGATTGAAAAGCCCTCTCTCTTGTCCTCAAAAGCTTTGAGTTTCTTTTCAAGCCAATCATCGAATCCGCAGACGATTGGCAATTCTCGTTAATGAATCGTAGTAGGCATGCTTTTTAAACATTTCAAGATCTGCATAAGTCTTAAACACATGCTGAGCATAGTAGAGGACGATAATGGAAACTAGGTTAGCAAAGTAATACTGACCCAGCGAATCAATCGATTCTGAGGAAAGAACGTGTAAATACATGAGTATAACCCTCGTTTTGTCCCAAGGGTTAAGAAAAAGAACAAGGTGATAATCGGCATCCAGATAATAAAATCTCCAAGAGACCCTCCATCTACAACCATATAGTTACGCCACAGGATCAAAAAAAGTCGTAACATGATAATAACTAACTAATGCCAAATTGGAGTATTCAGTGAATTGTATAAAAAGTCTTTTGTATAGGAAAAACCAACTTATGATAAACCAAATTGAGAGAATGTTATGAATGGTAAAATCGAATGTTGTTTAGGCCATTCACATTTTGTAAAAGCGTATTAGAGATGAGAGAAATAACAATACAAGGAACAACCCATAAATAAATGCGTATCTTAAGCTCATTAAGTGATTCAACTCTCTTTAACATTAGTTTATTTCATCTCCCAGCTACACTCCTATCGACTATTATATCAAACATATTATTGGGAAAACTATAATGTGAAAATTGTAAAACATTTAAGTTTACTATTTTTTGAATCATCAACCTCTTTGCATAGACCATACATGGATGGGCACATTAAAAAATAAAAAAGGGAAATCTCATGATAGGACTTTTGATTGCAATTGCCGCCTTTAATTTTTTGGGTTTTAAAACAAATAAATTACTAACTGGGAACCAAATTCTTCATATTTGGTTATTTACGATTGCCTTTCAAGTGCTTTTTGATCTTTTTATTGAATTCAAATATCATGCCTACTGGTACTTTGACAAAGAATTAGACTGGCGGGGAATTCTCCCTCATGTGTTCCTCATTCCGCCGGTAAATATGTTTTTTCTAAATTGGTTCCCTTATAAAAAAGGTTGGATAAAACAAGTAATTTTTTTAACTTGTTTTGTGATTACAATTTTAACCTACGAAATCATTACCCTGCTGCCTGACCCTTGGGGATACTTTCATTATGGCTGGTGGAGACTTTGGCATGCTGCTATCCTTGACCCTATTCTGTTACTTATCTTATTAGGTTTCTATAAGTGGATTTGTAAATTAGAAAAAAAAGCCTGTTCAAAGTATTGATTGGTCTAGCATCTGTTTTGATGACTACATGTAAAACTGGTTTTTAGCTTCATGAAATTAAACATGACATTTGCTTGTCTGCCTTTTTTTGTATGGGGATTTCTTTTGGAATGAAGGCATTCCATAAACTTTTTATCGCAGTAACAAGAGGAGTATCCTCGTTTGAGACAAAGGTCATGTTTGAAACAGCAGGAATCTACATCATTAATAGGTGCTCCTGGACCGCTGCAGCCAGGTCCACACCATCTATACCCTGGAAAAATACAGAACGGAAACGGTTTTCTTCTACAACTCATATTTTTTCATCTCCTTTTTATTAAAATATGAAGTTGTAGGACTGCGGGGACATGCTAGTATCACGGCTGTCTGAAAAAATGCCCTTTAACTGCATACGCAAAAAAAGGAAATCAGCGTGATTTCCTCTATAATCCAAATATTTTATTAATAGATTTCATTGCCTCCGGACTGCAAATGGCAGCAAAATGATCTTTTAACATCATTTTCGCGTCTTCCACTTTTAAAGTACTTTCCTTAATGCTATGATTCTGTGCCCAATATTCCATTGTCTCAAAAGAAGTACTGCTCCAGCCGTTTTTCTCTCCAGCTTCGTTTGTCTTTGCCTTCGTCCCGGAAACCACAATATCCATGGACCCCTGCAATTCAAGTAAGGCATGATCAAATGGCTTCTTTTTATCTTTATCCTTCATTCCTGCCTCGACTCTCAGAACTCTTGTGTCTATTCCTTCATTCTCGCTAATCAGTGTATACAGTTCGACGGCTTCTTTTGACATAAGCCCATCCTGATAACGATCCTTTACGGATAGAGAAGACCCCCAAATTTTGCGAATCAATGGTAACAATTCAGTAGATATGAGAACGGATTTCTTTTTAACAAACTTTCCATAAGCTGCTGCGCCATCTCCAGGAAATTTTGCACGCCACATCCATGGATCCAGCTCGGAACCAGTATACCAATGCTCTTTCAACGTTATACTGTCGAGCGAAGGATAATCAGGGATGAGCTTTGCCAAAGGCAGAAATCCAATTTCTTTTATTACGTCTATCGCTTCTTCATAGGTATGAACCTTGTAATCCTTCATCCTATGTCAACTCCCTGAAAAGTCTATCTACTTCAGCTCGTAATTCAGTTAGTAGTTCAAAAGAAGATTGGGCGCCCAAACTATCTACAACATTGGTATAATACCACTTTTGCTGCTCTTTACCAGCATTAAATATACTCCAAATCTCTTCGCCAACTTGTTCATAATCTCTAATGATTGAACGGATATTATGAAGTTTATCCGCACAGACCACAGCACGAACATCCTCGGAAGCAGTTTTTAAAAATTCAATAGTATGTTCCTTCCTATCCTTCCATGATAGTGATTTATCAGGTTCTGAACTGCCTTCAACAATCTCTGCGATGCTTGGTCCAAACTCCCTTTTGATTTCATCAAGTGTTAGTGGCGTATCCTCAACCGTGTCATGCAAGATTCCAGCCGCTACAACTTCCTCCCTGTATCCTTTCTTCAATAACATCATTCCTACAGTGACAGGGTGTGTAATATAGGGAATATCGGTGTTTTTCCGATATTGTCCTTCATGACTTTTACTAGCTGCCAGCAGAGCCTTTTCTAAAATATCCACTTTTTGACCTTCCTTCCATCATTCTAACAATCCTTTATTTTTACCTTATTTCAACATGTTATACAAATCTCCTTCCTACTTTTCAATATGGATCATTTATTTCGAAAGAAAATATGTGTAATTTGTCCAATCACATACTTTTATACAAGCATATTCTGTAGTACGAGCCTGAAAGGGGGGATATGGAATGAGTAATGATAGAAGACGTCGTGATGATGATCGCAGAGAAGTCAGAAGAGTATTTATTGATGCAGAAGAAGTTATTATCCGTGCTGATAGAGTAAGAATTGTTGGTGATGATGACAGAAGAGACGACAAAAAAGATGACAGAAGAGACGACAGAAGACGCCCATTCTGGTTTTAATCAGTTTGTCTAGGGAATAATTGATTCCTCAGGCTGGTGAGACAAAAAAATCTCACCAGCCTGTTTTTATTTCTCCTAAACGTTATTGAATATGGTAAATTAATCAGTATAAAGGAGAGCAGGTGATATGATGGTAGAAAAATTTCATATTTTTATGTCATCATTCATACAGGAAAGAATGATTAGAGTGTATTTGCCTATGGGTTATCATGAATCAAACAACCGTTACCCCGTATTGTATTTGCACGATGGGCAAAATGTTTTTGAAGATGAAGGTGCCATTAAAGGGGTATCTTTAGGATTGAAGGATTACTTAGATCAAAACAAAGTAGAAATAATCGTAGTAGCAATTGATTTAAATCCTGAAGGAGAAGAACGCATTAACGAATACTGCCCATGGGTAAATGGCGCCATCGCTGAAAAAATCATTGGTCACCCTGTTTCTGCAGGCGGTAAAGGTGAACAATACTTAGAATTTATCGTAAATGAACTTAAACCGTTAATAGACAGTAAATACCGAACTATTAAGGATCACACTTCAATGGCAGGAATTTCGTTAGGAGGACTTATCTCTACATATGCTGCATGCCGATATCCACAAATTTTCAAGCGAATTGCAGCGATATCTCCCGGATATTATCGCAACCAAGAAGAACTTGAGGTATTCGTTAGAAATTCCGACCTGTCTGGAATCGAGAGGTTTTATATGGATTTTGGCACACAAGAAATACGTGATGTCAAGCTTAACAACGAGTTTACAGAAATGATTCAATCCATCTATGAAATCGTGAGCAGTAAAATTGCGGATACCCGCTATGAAACTATTCAAAATGGTGAGCACAACTATACATCGTTTCAAAAGAGAATTGGTGAAGTACTATCTTATCTCTATTCCGATTTGTGAGTTTAAAAAGGTATGGTCGAGGATGACCATACCTTTTATGTTTTTTCCTTCTTTTCAGTGGCTATAGTTACCGAAAATGCGGCTCTTTTCATTTTTCGGTCACTATAAACCTCTTATAGTTACCCAAAATCCTACCCTCTTCATTTTTCGGTTACTATGAACCTCTTATAGTTACCCAAACCACTGACCTTTCCATTTTTCGGTCATAATGAACCTCTACTTGAGCAACTCGTGTTCGGGGTCACTTTTGACATTTAACTAAAATGGTTTTAGTATCATTAAAGCGATAATGACAATAAAAAGAGCATTTTCCAAATGTTCATAGCGGAACAGTATTCTTGATAAACGATGATATTCTTCCGGGATTTCCTCTCCCTTATGTGACGCTAACAAAGCCTTAACCGGTTTAGATCTTGGTGATAATACCAGCGGGCCAATTGCCAGTGCAGCTAAAAAGAGAACAAGACTTGTTACATACCAGCCCATACGAAACAAGATAGGATTCATGAAGCCCATAAGTAAACCTGTGATGAGTAAAAGCGTACCACCCACCATTACAAAGATATGCAGTTTATGTCGAACGGCATAGGAATGCCTTAACTCTGTCATGGTATTTCCCGACTTTACAACGGTGGTTAGGATAAAACCAGGGCCCATTCCGATAATCGCCGAAAAAATATGTAAAACTACTATAATTTTATAGAAAGTCATTTAATCAACCCCCATTAACTTGACTTCACTATTTTAACATAATGGTGGTTGAAACGGTTTTTATGTACTTTTTCTGTCAAAAAACTTTCCTTTTTTTAATGATATAATATAGGTAAATAAGACAGAAGGGGGACCAAACATGAGTAAAATTATTAAATTTCTATATATCATCATCGGATTTATTGCCCTAGGCTTAGGCGTTATGGGTCTTGTTTTACCAGTGTTACCGACGACTCCTTTGCTTCTTTTAGCCTCCTACTGCTTTGTGAAAGGGTCTGAACGATTCGAGCACTGGTTTAAAGGAACTACTCTTTATAAACGTCATTTAGAGACCTTTGTAAAAGAGAGGGCCATGACGTTAAAACAAAAACTTACGATTTTGTTATTTGCAGATGTGATGATCGCAATCCCATTCTTAATCCTTGATAGTTTTATGGTCCGGGTCATGCTTGTATTGATAGTTTTTTATAAATACTATTACTTCATCTATAAAATACAAACAGTACCTGAACCAATTACAAAAACATAGTCAAAAAACCTTGCCATTTACAAAATGACAAGGTCTTTTTAGTTAATTTACTATCATGCTCTTTTTCTAAAAACTGAACAAAGAATTAAGATAATCAGCATACATAAACAAACAACCATGCTAGCTCGATTCTGTTCGCTGAATGCAAATGCCACACAGCTAACGCTTAACGCTATGGCAGTAAATGAAGTAACATATGGAAATCCCCAAACTTTAAAACTTGGCAGATTTCTATATGTTTTGCGAAGCTTTACTTGCGCCAAACAGATGCTAATCCACACCAATGATACCGTAAAACCAGGAATTGCCATCAAATATCCAAAAACACGGTCAGGTGAAAAGTACGCGACAAATGTACCTCCGATAAGGATAATAGTGCTAAAGACAACGCTATATAATGGAACACCGTTCTTAGAAACATAAGAAAATAGTTTCGGTGCTTCCCCTTCTGCTGCTAAGGAATACATCATACGTGTACATCCATATATCCCAGAATTAGCTGCAGACAAAACAGCAGTAATAAGGACAAAGTTCATGATATGAGCCGCTCCATCAAAACCGACTGCAGATAACACTTGCACAAACGGGCTTGCTTGGCTGCCGATTTCATTCCATGGAATTAACCCGCAAATGATTAGAATCGGGAGTGTATAGAATATTACAATCCTCCAAATAACTCCTTTAATCACTTTAGGCAATACCTTTTCTGCCTCCTTTGTTTCCGATAAAGTCAATCCAATAAGTTCGGTACCGCCGTATGAGAAAATGACGATTAATAAGGCAGCGAATACTCCAGACAAGCCATTCGGGAAGAAACCATCGTGCTGTACATAATTTTGTAAATAGTCCGTTTCATTGCTCGAGATGATTCCGAATAAAATACCGGCTCCTAACACAACAAATAAGACAATCATGGTAATTTTTATTCCGGCAAACCAAAATTCAAACTCACCGTAACGTTTCACATTCATAAAATTAATAGCCACAATGAAAATAGCACTTATAAAACTTAACGACCACAAAGACATAGAAGGAAACCAATATTGCAAAAAGCTTCCCGCCGCTATTACTTCAATAACACATACAACTAACCACATAAAACAATACAGCCATCCGATAACAAAAGACACATTTGTTCCAAAAGCCTTATGAATAAATCCTTTCATATTCACCCCGGGAAAAGCGATGGCCATCTCGGCAATTGCACTCATCACAACAAGAAGTAATAAGCCTGCGAACACATAAGAAAAAATTACAGCAGGCCCTGCAATCGATAATGTTTCGGAAGTTCCTTTAAATATACCAGTGCCGATTGCTCCTCCGAGTGCCATCAAACGGATATGCCGTGGCAATAAACTTTTTTGTAATTCCATAATTCCACTTCCCTATATAATTTTTCGATAATAAAAAAGCCCCTACTGATTGTATCAGTAGGGGCGAATATATCGCGGTACCACCCTAGTTGCAGGCTTAGCCTGCCTCTCGACTTTGTTAACGATCATCTTTTTGACCGTTTTTTCCTCTATAAAGGTTACCTTTATTTCGAAAAAAATGCTCTAGGATCGAAATTCATCCTTATCTTTGTACTGATTTTCACCTTCCATCAGCTCTCTAAAACAGTGAGATAAGCACTACTTGTATTCCCTTCATTGCTCCATTTATTCAATTAATCTGAGTTAGTACATTTCTTAATTATAGTAGTATAATTAATATTCTGTCAATTAAAATCTGTACTTGTTAGTAAAAGAGCTTCGCTTGGTTTATTCAAAAAGTTAGTCGATATGCTTTTACGACGATACCGTCATCTGCAGGTTCAAAGTCGTATTGTGGTAATCGTTCAAAACCGATTCGCTCGTATAATCTCATCGCTTTATCCATAAATTCTCCTGTATGAAGCCCAACTGAGTGGTGTCCTTTCCCTTTTGAAAGCTTAATACATTCTGAAATCAAAGCTGTTGCCACTCCCTTGCCACGGGCTGCTGGAGAAACCGCGAGCATTCGTATTTCAGGATAATCCACCGCTTCAACATAACCCTCATAGGCCTCTATCTTTGCAGGGAACAACGCAACACTTCCTAAGATCTCATTATCAACTACGGCTACCAGCAGCTCAATACCTGGCTGTGAATCTACGTTTGATGTGATTCCCTGCTTCAAGGCCTCCCAATGTCCCTCAGGAATTTTTGCTGCATGTTCTTCGTAAGAGAGTACTCTTTGGTCTCGGATAAAAGGTAGTTCGCTTTCTAAAGCTTTACGAATAATCATTCTCCTGCTCCCTCCTTATCGAATGAGAAATTTTTCTTCCTTATTACTTAATTTATTACGACCATGCTGAGATAGTAGCCCTGATAATTCCGGTCCTTTTGGCAAAATACCATTATGACCTTTTTGGTCATTGCTAGCTATATGATTCGAGAGATGATAATGTCTTTTAATTGCGTCAAAATCAGTGGTATCACCAA
The DNA here is from genome assembly GCA_031177865.1 of Bacillus sp. (in: firmicutes). Lineage (GTDB taxonomy): Bacteria > Bacillota > Bacilli > Bacillales > Cytobacillaceae > Neobacillus. The sequence continues at coordinate 16,014 of JAPSKD010000033.1, forward strand.
AACCAGGTGTTTGATACAAATCTCTTACATAACCCCAAAGATGTGGGAAATCAACAATCCGGTTACGATTAGTTTTGAATGCTGAATAATAAGCTGCATCGAAGCGAATTAATGTAGCATATAGCCGTACATCTGAGTCAGTAATATAGTCTCCAAATAAGAAACGTTGTTTCGATAAACGCTCCTCTAATTCATCTAATCTTCCAAATAAAGTATCATATGCCTGTTCATAGGCTTCCTGAGACTGCGCAAATCCACATTTATATACTCCATTGTTTACTTCATGGAAGATGATATCATTTAAGGCATCAATCTCTCCACGCAAAGATTCCGGATATAAATTTGGGGCATTTTCCTTATGAAAGGCCGACCAGATTGTTTCTAAATAGTTTGTTAGTTTGAAATAATCATTGTTCACAACCTTTTGTTCCTTCACATCCACCATCACAGGTACCGTTGGCCTACCAGCGTAATCAGGTTCAGTCTTCTTATAAATTTCACTCATGTAGCGAATGCCTAATACAGGGTCTACCCCGTCTTCATCTAAAGAAAACTCCCAGTCTACATGCGGAAGTCTAGGACGCATTGGGCTTGCCGTACCTAAACTAATTACCTCTTCTAAGCCAAGAATTCTTCTGACAATCACTGAGCGATGTGCCCACGGGCACACTGCTGACCATAATAGACGATATCTACCTGCTTCCACAGGCAGTTCACCTTTACCAAATCCAAATGGTGTATTAAATCTATTTTTTTGCCGTTTAAACGACCCATCTCCGCTTATCTCAGCAGCAAGGCTGCCCTGCTCTTTTTGAACCATATATAATCACCTCTTTTATAGCTAATAAAAATAATAACGAAATTCCTCGTCCATCTTAAATCCTTGTTTCTCCCAAAACGCCCATGCCTTTTTATTTGTATGTTCGACCGAAAGTTCTATACCTTTCGACTTTGTTAATAGAGTGAATTCCTTCACTTTCGCAAAAAGCTGTGTTCCAACACCGCTTCCCCTACATTCCTCTGCTATAAAAAAGTCATTTAAGAGCCAAACACGTTGGAGGGTTAACGAAGAAAAGACAGGATAAAGCTGTGCAAATCCAACCACTTCATCCTGCAACTGGGCAATAAAGATAACCGATTCAAAGTGCTCGAATTTTTCAAATAGAAAACGTTCAACACTCACCGGGTCTTTTGGCTGCTTAAAATACTCACGGTAGTCGTCAAAAATAGGCACTATTTTTGATAAGTCCTGTATGGTTGCTTGTCTAATCCTAAGTTTGTTCATTTTAAATGCAGCACCCTATGTTCATCGTCCAAATAAACTCCATTTAGTTTCATCGCTTTTTCTTCGAGTCCAAATACTTTAAATCCTAGTTTCGTATATAACTTCTTTGCTGGTTCATTACTTGCAACGACCGATAAATTAATTTTTTCGATTGCTTCTATTGATTTTGCTTTATTAATCGCTTCTGTGAGCAATGCTTCTCCCACACCTGCTCCTTGTTTCTTTGGAGTGACGTACATCGCAAAGATGTTTGCTCTGTGCTGTATTTTCTCGGCCTTTTCTTGCAAAAGCGTTACAACCCCAATTAGCTCATCACCTTCAAACGCCCCAAAAGTGTAATTTCTCTCTGCCGTAAGATTACTTTCAACCTGAGCAATCGGATTTTCTCTTTTTATAGCGTCTTCATAACTCGTTAAAAAAGCTTCTGGAGCTTGCTTTAAGGCTTCTAATCTAAGATCCCAGTATTTTTCTGCATCCGATGAGTTTAACTGCCTAATTTCCATGGGACGTCCCCCCTTAAAATTAAATAATATACTTACTATATTACTAAAATTCAAAAAAGATAGACAATGTTTAACAGGTTTATTGAGTTTGTTTGTTTAACCTTTCAAGCTCTTCTTCGATTCTAGAGGGATCGATTCTTTCAAATAACGGCTCAACGTTAGACAGAACGATTGGTTTAACTAAAAATGGTTTCCAGTTTGTCTCTGAAATATTGAGCATATTCTTAACCTTTTTGCTCGAAAAAGGGAGAAACGGTGTTAAGATATGTGCAATGTTAGCAATTAAATAAACGCAATCGGCTAAGGTTTGCTTGCAGGATTCTTCGTTTTCGTGAATCTGCCTCCATGGCTGTTGTTCATCAAAGTATTTATTCGAAAACCTGACCAGCTCAAATACTTTTTCTAGCCCTTGTTTGAAAGAGGCTTCTTCAATTAAGCGGCCAGTATCCTTATATAAAGCATCGACTTTATCTTGAAGTTCAGAGGAAACAACTTTATCGGAAATAACACCATCAAATGATTTAGTTATAAATTTCAACGTTCGATTTACTAAGTTACCATATGCCCCCAATAATTCACTGTTATGACTATAAATAAATTCCTTCCACGAAAAATCAGCGTCCCTGCTCTCTGGTGCGTTTATCGTTAAGAAATATCGGATAGAATCAGGATCATATCTGTCTAACATATCAGGAACCCATACTGCCCAATTCCGGCTGGTCGATAATTTCTTTTTTTCCAAGGTCAAATACTCATTGGAAACGATATGTGTAGGTAATGGTTCCTTTTCGAGTCCAGCCAGAATCCCCGGCCAAATAATCGAGTGGAATGGAATATTATCCTTCCCGTGAACGTAATAGGATATAGCAGAAGCCTTCCAAAATGATGAATCATCTTTACCTGCTTCCTTTGCCCAAAGCTTGCTGGCCGTATAGTATCCCGAAACAGCCTCAATCCAAACATAGATTTTCTTTTCTTCATATCCAGCAACAGGTACGCTCACTCCAATAGGTAAATCCCGAGAAACCGCTCGATCCTGTAAACCTTCCTTTAAATATCTCTTGGTAAGAGAAACAGCATTCTCCCGCCAAAGCTTGTTATTTTCAGCTATTTGTACATAGGTCTCCAAATGAGCTTGGAATGAGCTTAAGGCAAAATAGAAATGCTCCGTGAATCTTGTAGTAGGCGGATGTCCGCATATTTTGCATCTGCTATTCAACAATTCAAGGGGTTCTAAAATAGTCGAGCAATGATCACATTGATCCCCGCGAGATGGTTCTTTGCATACAGGGCAGATTCCTTCCACATATCGTTCCGGCAGGAATTGGGCGCATTCCTCACAATAGGTTTGTTCAATTTCTTTTTTATAGATATGACCCTTTTCAAGCAACTCTAAAAAAATCTCCTGAACCAATTTGTGGTGATGTTCGGTATCGGTTCGAGTATAGCAATCATATGAAAATCCTAATGTTGAAAAACAATCGAGGAATTCCTGGTGATAACGGTCTGTAATGACTTGAGGCTGTACTCCTTCCTGTCTTGCACGAATCGTTATAGGAGTTCCATTACAATCGCTTCCCGAAACATAAAGTACTTGTTCCCCTTTCAAACGATAGTATCTCGCTAAAATATCCCCAGGCAGCAAACTTGATATATGACCTAAATGCAAGGAACCGTTCGCATAGGCCCATGCCCCTCCAATAAAAATACTCATCCAATAAAACCTCCTTTTTTCTTTGAAAAAATAAAAAAACCCCGCCCTTAACTGTAATAGTTAAGGACGAGGTTTGATAATCCACGTGATACCACCTTATTTCGCAAATAGCTCACACTATTTGCCTTAGCAAGTACGGAGTACGAATCTACTCTTATACTGTGACATGGAAAACGAGTGCCAAAACTCGTCGCAGCCTACTAATACGATAAAGTATGTTCAGTACGAAGCTCAGAGACCATTGTTCAAATGAGTGTTTTTGCTTCTTTTCAGCTACCGAAGCTCTCTGTGGAAAAACCATGTCATTCTACTTTTTCTCTTCTTTGCCTTTATTTGTTAAATTTAACCATATAGTATTCGAATAATTTACAAAAGTCAATTAAATTATTTGTCTGACCTACCTGAATCATTCTTATGATGAGTGGAGCTATGCGGGTTCCCTTCTGTAATTACACGGTCAATATCCAGATAAGGTTTTCCGCGCAACGCATCATTAGATATAATCGTTGTATTTTGTTCGTTATTATTCATTATAACTACCTCCTCTTTGATGGATTAAATTTCCCTTAAGAAGTAGTTTGTGTTAAATTCTAAAATTTACAACCTATCCTTTATAATGAAAAATAGTAAAAATAATTTAATTCCTTTTTAAATCCTATTTTTTCATACAGGCTCTGTGCGGTTACATTATCATGACCTGTCTCTAATGACACGCCTTTTGCACCTGTTTCCTCGGCAAATTCAATCGCCTTTTTTATTAACATCTCCCCAAAACCCTTCTTACGGGCAGACGCATTGACATATAAATCATTTAGGACCCATGATCGTTTCATACTAACTGAGGAAAATGTCGGATATAGTTGAACAAAGCCAACCGGATTACTCTCATCATAGGCGATGAAAACTACTGATTCCTCGTTTACTAACCTTTCTTTTAAAAATGACTTTGCACCTTCAAGGTTTGATTCTTGCTTATAAAATATTCGGTACGAATCAAATAGCTCAGTCAAAGCATTTAAATCATTTATTGTTGCTCTTTGTATCATCATATTTTCCCCCTTTATTTTTCTATGAATAGTACTGAATTAAAGATTTTAAAAGACTATCTAATGATGTAAAACGGAAGCCCAATGACTGAACTAGACTCGTATTGACAGACCACGAACCAGGTAAATTATAGGGAGATGGATTACCGTCTTCACTTAATTTTACTTCTGCCTCAATTAGTTTCTCAATTAATCCGATTAATTCACTCAAACTGATATCTTCCTCGGAGCCTGGATTAATGGGACCTTGATAGTTGGACTTCGCCATACTTAATAAAAAGGTAGCCGCTTCGCCTGAGTCAATAAAACTATATCTAAAGTTAGGATGTTCAATGAACATCTGTCTTCCTTCTTTTACCTGCTCCACATGGAATTGTAAACGATTCGTATAATCGTCTTTTCCAATAATAATCGGAAAGCGTACGGCCACGACCGGGAAGTCAGCATTCTGAAAAAGGATGGCTTCTGCCGCTCGTTTTGCTTCCTGATATCCAACATACCCTATGTAATCTCTTCTGGATTTTAATACTGGCTGATAATCGAATGGATTGTAACTTTCCTCCGAATGATTGGTTCCAAAGTCATAAACTGCCTGACTCGATGTAAAGATATACTTTTGAACTTTTCCATTTAATGCATTCAGTGTATCAAGTGCTTCTTGTGAGGAATAACAGGTTTGATCAAATACAACATCCCACTTTTTATCCTTAAAGGCTTTTTCTAGAGACTCTGCATTTTCACGGTTTATAATCAATCGAGAAACTTGATTACCAAAGGTATCGGACGCGAGACCTCTTGTTGCAATGGTAACCTCGACCCCTTCATTGATTAATAATTGTACCAGCCTCTTTCCAACAAATTGCGTTCCCCCAAGTATTAATGCTGATTTCATCTAATCTCCCCTTTTGATCATCCTATTCTCTAGAATACCTCAATTTACCATTTAAGCGATACTCTCAACATGATCTGAATCAAAGGAAAATTTTTAAAAAACAGCAATAGGGCTTTACTTACGACAAATGTAAGTAAAGCCCTATATGTACGCTTTTAATTAAAATGCTCCGAGCATGATTAATAATTGGCGAAGACCCTCTAAAGCAAATCTCCCTATAAAGCTATAAGCAAAAATCGCAATGATTGGTGAGAAATCAATCATACCTAGCGGCGGGATAAACTTCCTAAAGATAGATAAGTAAGGATTAACCAGCCTGCCAACGAGCGACCCTATTTTGGATGTTTGAAATTGCGGGAACCAAGAACCAAAAATATTAATCAAAATTAACCAATAATAAATATCATAGATATAATTTGCTATTACTAAAATATTTGTGCCCAAATTTTTTCTTCCTATCTATAAATTTTTTTCGATACCGCTACTGTACATATACGTATTATACTCAATAAGGTTTCAAATATATCTATATTTTTAACGAAAATTGTTTTATTTCTCAAAAGAATGAAGGCTCTCAAAAGTTCACCTCCCTCACAGTTCCCAATTAGTATTATTAAACTATGAAATATGCTTTGGTTTTACTTATTTCTAGGGGGAATCGCTAAATGGCAAAAGCAATAAGAGAGTATTCTTTAGAACACCTAATGGAAAGAATCGAAGAAGTCTTCAATCAAAATCCCGGTCCCATTAAAGGTTTTGACGCTGTTGTACAGTATGACGTTTATGGCGAAGTAAAAGGAATCTATCAGCATTATTTTAAAGATGGAAAACTAACCATTAAAAAAGGAATAAAAACCACCCAACCTGCACCATGCAGTTATCCTACGATAGTTTTAAACAATTTTTATAAGGAAAACAACGCGGAACGATGGCGCTGCCTACTGGAAGAGTTCGAGTGTTAGGAAACTTGAGTACAGCAATGAGGATTGAGGCCATTTTGCGTCGATAAAATATTAGTGAACCATTTTAAATTCATTTTGGGTATACTATCTGTTACAAGGATGCTAAAGAGGCATCCTTTTTTATTCGGTGCTTTTTGAATGAAAAAGAATGTTTTTGAATTTTTATGATTGATTTTTATTGTTTTCAATTGTAAAATAAAATTAGAAGTTATGAAAGCGTTTTAGGAGGCGGTAATGATGTTAGAACCAGAACGCCATCAAATTATATTAGAAGCATTAAAAGTTAAAAATTCTGTAAAACTTCAAGAACTCGTGGAATTAACCAATTCCTCTGAGTCAACCATCCGAAGAGATCTTATACAGTTAGAACAAGGAAAATTTCTCAAGAGAGTTCATGGGGGTGCTGCAAGGCTGCAAGGAAAGTTGCAGGAACCAAGCATGATTGAGAAATCCTTCAAAAACCTTCAACTCAAACGTCAAATCGCACAATACGTCGGAGGCTTAGTAGAAGAAGGAGACTGTATTTATTTAGATGCAGGTTCCACCATATTCGAAATGATTCCTTTCCTTCCAGAAAACATCGTGGTTGTAACAAACGGATTAACACACGTAAATGAACTACTAGAAAAAAATATAAAAACTTTTTTAATCGGCGGCTATGCTAAGCCATCAACGAAAGCCTTAATCGGGCGCGGAGCATTAGATAGTCTAGAACATTATCGTTTTGATAAGTGCTTTATGGGGGTAAACGGAATTCACTCACAATTTGGCTATACTACACCCGACCCTGAAGAGGCAATGGTCAAAAAATTAGCGATGTCATTATCACGTGAAGCATTTGTGGTTTCGGATGAATCAAAGTTCTCAGAGATAGCTTTTGCAAAAATTGCTGACTTACATCTGGCAACGATCATCACAAATGAATTAGACCCTGATACCGAGGAGCAATATCACAGCAAAACAAAAATTAAGGTGGTTACATCATGATTTATACAGTTACTTTAAACCCATCACTTGATTATATCGTAGAGGTAGATCAGGTAACGCTTGGTGAGTTAAACCGAACAAAAAGTGAAACCAAATTTCCAGGCGGAAAAGGAATTAATGTTTCTCAAGTTTTAAAAAGATTAGACGTTGACAGTCGTGCTCTAGGATTCCTAGGTGGTTTTACCGGAAAATATATTGAAAAATTCCTAACGTCCAAAGGAATACACACAGACTTTGTGAATGTCACTGAAGATACACGAATAAATGTAAAGCTTAAATCAGATAAAGAAACCGAAATAAATGCAAAGGGCCCCAACATTACAGCAGAAAACTTTGAAGCCCTAAAAGGAAAAATTAGAGAACTAACAAGCGAAGATATCCTTGTTCTCGCTGGCAGCATTCCATCTACTATGCCAGAAAGTACGTATGAAGAGCTCGTGAAACTATGTAATGAAAATGGCACGAAATTCGTTGTCGATGCGGAAGGTGAATTACTTAAGAAGGTACTTCCATTAAACCCCTTCCTAATAAAACCAAATCATCACGAGCTGGGTGACTTATTCAACACAGTTATCAACTCTTGTGAAGAGGTCATTCCTTATGCAAAAGAGCTTGTAAGACAAGGTGCTCAAAACGTGATTGTGTCTCTTGCCGATAAAGGAGCTGTCCTGATTAATAAGGACCAGGCCTTAATTGCCACTAGCCCAAAAGGTGATGTAAAAAGCTCAGTTGGTGCAGGGGATTCCATGGTGGCTGGTTTTATCGCAACCTATGAAAAAACAAAATCGATAGAAGAAGCTTTTCGTTTTAGTGTGGCAGCTGGCAGTGCAACTGCCTTTTCAATCGGATTATGCACACGCGAAAAAATGGAAGGCTTGCTCCCTCAAGTACAAGTCGAAAAGTCAAACCTAAGAGGAGAATGATGATGAGGATTACAGAGCTATTAACAAAAGAAACCATCAACCTTTCATTAACCAGTTCAACAAAAACCGGTGTAATTGAAGAGTTAGTAACGGTTTTAGATAATGCAGGCAAGTTAAGCGATCGCACGGAATATAAAAAGGCCATTATAAAAAGAGAAGAACAAAGCACAACAGGGATTGGGGAAGGTATTGCCATCCCCCATGCAAAGACAAACGCTGTTAAACATGCAGCGATTGCGTTCGGGAGATCAAAAGCTGGTGTAAACTATGAATCCCTTGATGGTCAGCCTTCCCACCTCTTCTTTATGATTGCGGCTACAGAAGGGGCAAACAATACACATTTAGAGGCACTTTCTCGTCTCTCGACAATTCTATTAAAAGATGAAGTACGTAAACAGCTTTTAGAAGCTACTACTGCTGATGAGGTTTTAAATATTATTAATTCTTATGACCAAGAAGAAAAAGAAGAAGAACAATCCATGGCTGGCAAGAAACAATTTATTGTGGCTGTAACAGCTTGTCCTACTGGTATTGCCCACACGTATATGTCTGCCGATTCGCTAAAAGCAAAAGCAGCAGAGATGGGTGTTGATATTAAGGTTGAAACAAACGGTTCCGGCGGGGCAAAAAATGTTTTAACAGCAGAAGAAATTGAAAATGCTGTTGCTGTTATTGTTGCCGCGGACACAAAGGTAGAAATGAACCGTTTCAATGGTAAACATGTAATTGAAACAGCAGTTGCTGATGGGATTCGTAAACCAAAGGAACTCATCGAAAGAGCATTAAAGCAAGATGCTCCTATCTATAGCGGCAGTGGAAAATCCAATCAGGAAAGTGAACAAACTGGTGGAAGAGGGTTCGGAGCAACCATTTATAAGCACTTAATGAACGGTGTTTCTAATATGCTTCCATTCGTTGTTGGTGGCGGTATCTTAATCGCAATCAGTTTTATGTTCGGGATTAATTCAGCCAATCCTGA
>JAPSKD010000034.1 GCA_031177865.1 Bacillus sp. (in: firmicutes)
CAAGCTCCCAAAAGTTCGCTCGACTTGCATGTATTAGGCACGCCGCCAGCGTTCATCCTGAGCCAGGATCAAACTCTCCAATAAGAGTATTGATTGCTCAATAATTTGTTACTTTAGAATTAAACGTTGACGCTTGTATTGTGTTCAGTTTTCAAAGAACTTTGTCAATCGCCCTGAAGCGACTTTTCTAATATAACATTTTCGTTTTTGAGTGTCAACTTCTTTTTTCAAAAGTTTTTTTATCACTCGTTCGATTTCTGTATCGCTTGTTTTGGCGACAAAAATTAATATATCATCTCTTTTAACCTTTTTCAATACCTTTTTCAAAAAAAGTTTTAAGGATTTTTTTAAAAGTACCTTCTCCTCTTTTCTCTACTAATTCATCATGTGATAAAGCCATAAATATTATACAAGAAATAGTTTTGGTATGAAATACTTTTTATAGGAATTAGTAAAGATTGTTCCTATTGAATTTATCATTCCATTTAAGGACTCTATTATTTTATTCATATTTACTAGAATGTCTCATATATTTTATTAATGGAATTTTGGAAGGAGGAAAGGTTTTGATTTTTGATTTTTTGCAAGCAGTAGGAATGTTTTTATCATTAGCTATGTGCTTATTTTTGTTTTCATTCGTATATATTGAAGGTTTGAGAATAAGCAATAATGAGGGAAGAATCGAGGCCAGCACTTTTATCACTTTTGTTTCGTCTATCATTATGGCCTTCGTTTTCAGCTTTTTTGCTAGTTCCTTTTATTAATTTCGTGTCCATTCTGACATTCCTATCTTTTGGATGTCAGTTTTTTTATGCCTTTTTTCTCTTATATGCATTATTTGGTAAAAGTTGAAAATACTAGACCTATGAATATAATGGCTTGGAGGAAGAGGAATGAAGAAGTTATTACTAATTGGGGTTATTTTTTTATTCCAGTTTTCGTTTTTTTCTAACAGTGTGTTTGCTGAAGTAACCCCTGAGGAATTAAAGGATTATACATCAGAGACCGGTTTTACTGAGAGTGATCTTGAGGATTATTTAGCAGTTTATGATTTGTCCGTAAAGGACTTTGAGACTGTTGATGAATTGGTTTCCTATTTAGGTGAGCCTGTTAACAAAGAGACTATCCAGACTCTATTATCAAAACATAATATAAATGAGGATGAGTTACAGCATATCCTTGGTGGTTTTGGGGAGTCAATCCATGATTATTTGTTTATTAAGGACCTCGAAACTACGGTTGATTTCTATTTAAATCATGCTGAGGTAATAGTAGAGGCAGAGCGGATGCTATCAGAAATTGGATTAACGGAAGATGAGATTGATGGATTATTTCTTCATTTTTTAAGTCTAAATGATATGAATCTTGAGGAGAATATGAAATCTCTTAGTTCTAATTTAGAGCAATATTTCTCCTATAATAGCTCAGAAGGATTATCGGCAGAGCAGCAAAAAGAGCTTCTTGTGATGTATGATAAAATGATTGAAATCTTTGAGTTACAGCCACGGTACTATCTATTAAAGGATGGTGTTAAGGAAGCTGTCGCATATAATAAGCTTCTCGAGAAAAGTTCACTTGATGGGGCCGACCTATTAGTTGAGCTTTATCGGACAAATGATGAATACCTGCTAGATCTTAAGGTTACAGAGGATATGCTAGCTTCCGACTTTATCCTTGTACGTGGAGAAAAGTTACTTACGGTAGCAACTCTTGCTACAGAGATGAGTGTAAAGGTTCAAGGGAATAAGCTCCCGACAACGGCTAGTCCTTATTCCAATCTACTATTAATTGGGGCTTTATTAATAGTGATGGGAATCGGCTCCGTTTTTATGACTCGAAAATTCACTTAAAAATGAAGCCATGTCTACGCTAATAGACATGGCTTTTCTTTACCCTACACTTTGCTCTGATAGTTGAACCCGCTGTTTTTTCTTCCTTTCACCTATGGAGTAAAGCCAAATACCCATAATGATAATGACTCCTCCGAATATCTGTGTATGGATGATTTTTTCTGATAGGATAAAATATGCTAGTATGGCTGCACCAACTGGTTCAAATAGGATACTTACCGAAATGGTTGAGGTACTAACCCATTTTAATGACCAATTGAAAAGATTGTGACCGAGTAAGGTAGGTACAATTGCTAGTAGTAAAAAGTACATCCAATCTTGACTCGCGTATCCACCTAATGGATATTTGAGGATTACTACGTATAAGAATAAAGTAATTGTACTTATGCTGTAGACAACAAATGTATAAGTGACAAGTGTTAGGCGTTTTCGTACTGTTTGGCCAAATAACAGATAGGCTGTAACCATTATGCAAGAAACAATCGCTAAAAAGTCACCATATAACGCACTCCCACTTATTTGGAAATCTCCCCAACTAATAATGATGCTACCACATAGAGCTAAACAGGTACTTAAGATTGCGCCTAAGCCTATTTTTTCTTTAAACAAAAAATAGGTTCCGATAAAAGCAAAGACAGGCTGCATGGTCACGAGAACAGTCGAGCTTGTTACGGATGTGTAATTGAGTGATTCGAACCAAAGTATGAAATGTAGAGCTAAAAATACCCCTGAAATGCTAGAAAATAGCCAATCTCTTTTCTTTATCGCCCGCAGTTCATTTCTATATTTCCATAAAAAAACAGGAAGCATCAGCAGAACTGTAAAAAAGAGTCGGTAAAAAGCGATAACTGGTGCAGGTGCATTTGCTAATTTCACAAATATAGCCGAGGTGGATACCGAAACGGCACCAATGGCTAATACAAAGTATGGATTTATTTTCGGTTGATTCATGTATGTCCCTTCATTCCTTATATAATCTTATTAAGTATATAAGATAAATACCAAAAAAGGATAGAAGAAATTCTACCCTTTTTTAACGCAATGAAGATGCAGCAATTTGCTCATAGTTTTTTAAGTTATATGCAGAAATTTTTGTCGGCGAAATAGCGTATAGAGTATCACCGAGGGTCAGGACTCGCTGAATCTCACCTTCCCATGTTTCATATGGGCCAGGAACGTCATGTGCTAGCTTAGCTTTAAATTCAATTCCTTCTAAATTGATATCGTACACATAAGCTCCCTGAAATTCAAAGCGTTGTTCGTACTCTTTTCCTTCTATATTTTGAAAAACAGTAATAGGAAATGCGAAAATTCCTTTTTCCTTATTAAACAAAAGCGCCTTATGGTCATAATTTAAAGGCGAGTATGTTCCTCTATCACCAATGATTTCTGTAAACTTCTCCTTTGGCTGATTCACATCTCGAATATCAAACAAGGAAATTTTGATCCCATCTGTATATACCCTTGGCTCGCCCGTACTTGTTTTATCGGCGACAACCTTTGTGTCATGACCAAAGCCTATTAGATGGTTTTCGTCATACGGATGAAGGTAATTACTAAAGCCCGGTATTTTCAACTCACCTAATACCTTTGGATTTTTTGGATTGCTAGCATCAACCACAAACAGTGGATCGACTTGTTTAAATGTGACAATATAGATTCGATCCCCCATGAATCTTGCAGAATAAATTCGTTCTCCACGAGCTAAATCACTTAAGGAACCAATTTGCTTTAAATTCTCATCATAAATATACAAATTATTCGCAGAAGGTTTGTTGGTATTCCAAGTATCTCCTTTCGTTGTGGCTACTCGGAAAGTACCGTTGTACTCGTCCATTGAAAATTGATTTAAAATCGTTCCTGGTACTTCAGTCGAACTATGGAATTTGACTTTGTCCTTTTCCACTGAGAATTTATATAAGCTCGTATTAGGAGAGTGATCAGCCCCACCCTCCATAAAAGGTACGGCATCGTAGTTTGAAACCGCAATATAAATATTCTCCTTTGACATGTACATTTGATTTCCACTTCCTATATAGGAAGTAATCGAAGCTTCTTTTTTAGGCTCAGTCAAATCAAATGCCGCAATTAAAGTGAAGTTGGTTTCTTTTGACCCTGGTATATATTGAATGTCTTCATATGGGATTAACGTGCTTTCATCTTTAAGTGCAGTATCTGAAAATCGCGGTCTCAATTCGACCTCATCGTCCCTCATGTCTTCCATAATCCAATAATTTGGATAATGATTAGATACTAGATATACGTAATTGTCTATTCTCCGTGATGTCACATGATTGCCTTCCACTTCTACCCTACGTATTTCCTCGGGATTACTAGGATCATTTATGTCATAAACAATGGCCGTAGTAGCTTCAAAATGTCTAGGCGGGTATATCATCTTTCTCTGATTTGGATTTACATTCGGTGTACTATCACGGAATGTATAGCCAATTACCACGAGCTGGTTTTCATACAAAAATAATTGGCTTGGTGAAAATGAGTGTGAGAATAGTATAGATTTTATTAAAGACATTTCCTTTGCAGGTGCTGCTTTAATGATATTGAGCTTTCCATCAATGATTTGAAAAATATGTTTTCCATCTGTTTTTACAATGTCTGCTTCATCAACACCCTGAACCTGTGTATTCGTTTCTGAATGATCACTTCCACCTTCACTGTCTTGATCAGCTGCGGAGGATTCATTCGTTACAGACATTTCTTGTTTAGCGGTGTCCCTTCCGAAAATACTAAACCTTTGATTCCGCTTTTCTTCCTTAATTGCTTCCCGAAATATCTCTTGGAGTTTTTCTTTTGTAACGGGTTGGATTTCAGTATCCATTTGGCTGACAACGGTTGGTTTTGAAGCAATAGAAAATATAGTCATAGCCGTGATTATAATAACTAAAGCAAGATAAAGGAACCATCTTTTCTTCATCCATTTCACCCCTTTTCCACTTAGACGAAACTTGGAAAGAAATGTTACATAAAAAGAAAAGCGGAAGGCGCTCGCCCATCGGCGACAAGCATAAGACTAGCGCTGACAGAAGGCCCCTTCTGCCTTCCGAAGCGATTGGCTTATGACTCGAGCCGATAGCGCCTAGAGCTAGACAAAAAAGAAAACCCTCTATACCGAGGGTTCTCCTATTTTTGCATATTGATTTAATAATAGCTCAAACACACGTAGCATTCTTGCTATTTTCTTTTCATCGTGGCTGCTTAGACACGAGATTTGAATCCATTTCTTATCTTGTAAATAGCTGCTTTCATAGTGAAGGTAATATCCCTGAAGTGCCATATCATCTCCAAAGTCCTTTGAAGAAATATGGTTTGGTAGTAATACCGTCATGATTGCAGGCGATGAAGATTCTTGTGGTGTTAAGATTTGCAGGCCAAGACCTTCAAGATATTCACGAATCAACTTGTATCTTGTTTTTATTTCAGAATAATACTCATCTGTTTCATATTTTTTAAGAGCTTGATTTAAAGCCTCTAGCAAATTCGAGGAATGGGAATATGGAATACTATGATTAAAGGCATACATTCCGATATCCAAATATCTTGGAATCGACTGATTTGGCTCGACTTCATGATTATGGAAGACAAATGAGAGACCAGTATAGCCACCAAGTGCTTTCCCGCTCACCCCTGATGCCAAGTATATATTCTGGAAATCTAGTTTAACTGCTCCAATTGTACTAATACAATCCAGACAAAGCTTGATATTGTTCTTCAAGCAGATTTCTTTTAAATTTTCATAGTTTATGAGCATACCTGTAGAGGTTTCACTATGGACACCCCAAAGCCATGTATACTCACCATTTTCGAGTTCACTCTGTATATCAGCTTCTGTAATAGGGGTTCCCCATGTTTTTTCTAATCTTGTAAAAGCTAAACCAGCTCGAGTAGCATGATCAATTAATCTTGATCCAAACTCTCCATTGCTAATAATTAGGCCTTTACCTCCTAGTATAGATAGCTGGGCCGCAATAACATCATTTGCTAAAGTACCAGAGCCAACTAAAATTTCTACATGCTTTGAGTTTGTCATTTTACATAATTTCTCTCTTACAGACTTCATTTGAAACGAAAATTCATTCGAACGGTGGGAAATTGGCTCCTCTCCAAATACCGCTTTTACATCCTCGCTTATTTTAATTGGGCCAGGTAAAAAGCTAACAGGTTCTTTTAATATTCTCCCAGCCAAAGATTCATCGAAAGTTTGTTTTGTTAAATACATTGGCCAAAACGATGCAACTGACGTCCCAGTTAGGGATGCAAATGGTTTGAATCCTAATTGACGATATAATTTTTCTTGTCTTGTTGTTCCAGATATTAAGGCGACGTCATAGCCTTCTTTCAAGCAAAAATTAGACATAAGCTGGGCAAGACCAAAAAAAATCCTCCCATTATTCCGATATTCTTCCTCAACAGCTAGCAAACGAATTTCGCACGGACTATTTGGTTTTACTGGCAGCTGTTCATCCAGATTTGGGAGCTTATGATCAAGTGAAAACGGTCTGTTGGCTCTTACAGTAATCATACCTACTAATTTAGAATCCTTTACGCAAATTAAATATGTATTTTCATCATGAAATTTATCAATTAACATTTTTTCTTCATTTATTTCATGCTGTGGAATTTCTTCAACAAATGTTTTGTAGTTTAAACGATGGATTTGATTAAATTCTTGGTTTGTCCGTGCTATTTTATAGACAAATGTCATGTTGGAATCACTCCACTTAATTGTTTTTATTCACTAATTTTTCCTTTAGATTGTCACGATGTGCCACTAGTAATAGGGCGATTACAATAAAAATAAGAATACATTCACGGATGGAATAATCCATGATCCAATAAATAACTGGAACAGTAAGAAAGGCAGACATTCCCGCTAACGTAAAGCTTCTCAAAATCAATAATAAAAGGAGGAAGACTCCACCGAATACTAAAAACGGTTGATAAGCCAATACAACTAATCCACCAGCTGCGGTTGCAATTCCTTTTCCACCTTTAAATTTGAGGGTAATTGGCCAAATATGTCCGATGACGACTACGATTAACGAGATAATCTGAATTTCAAATGAAAAATTAAAATATTTTGCACCATAAACTACAACCATCCCTTTTAAAACATCGCCAATGGCTGTCAGCACAAATCCCTTTTTTCCTAGCAATCTACCAGCATTCCGAGCCCCTACATTCCCACTTCCGAGTTTCCGAATATCCTCGCCTTTAATCAATCTCGTGACGACATATCCGGTCATAATCGTTCCTATAAAATAAGAAGCTAATACATATAAATAAATCACAAGTCCACCACCATTTTAGGTTATATACATTTTACCATTTTTTTCTTATTAATAATATCGAGTATATAGAATTCTTTTACAGCTTTTTTAGTAGAATATATGAAATTTTGGACATTTTCATGCAAAAAAACGAATTAAAATATTGTCTATTAAAAAACCACATGATATAATTTTGCTAAATTCATACGGGGTTGTAGCTCAGGGGGAGAGCATTTGCCTGGCAGGCAAAGGGTCGTGGGTTCGATTCCCATCAACTCCATCATTAAAGTCACTCTTTGGTCCACATTGAGTGGCTTTTCTTATTGATAAAAGCAGAACAGACCCAATCAATTTGATTGGGTCTGTTCTTGGTTTAATATGTACTCTCTCACAAAGTGAGCAAACTGAGCAAGCTCCTCTGTTCGTTGAAGCTCTTTACTCATCACTAATGATAGTAGTGAGCTCTCGATAAGAAAGAGACGTGGGAGTTTACTATTCATAGCTTCTTCCTGAATGAAGTCAACTAATTGCTGGCACTTTACTTTTTCCGGTTCATTTTGCTGAATTTTCATAATCGCCTTTTTAAGGTCGTTTGATTTTTCAAAAAATTCATTTTGAACATTCTTTTTTCCCTCATTCTTTTCAGGCAACCATGCTTTTAGTAACTCAGGATTCAATAGCTTACTATTTGCTTTATCGACATCATCAACTAACGTTATTAAGCGATCGACACAATAGTGAATGATGGCTTCATGATCAACTTTCGGTCCGTATGTAAAGAAATGATATTGAAACGATTGTTGTAGCATTCCGGAAAAAAGAATCGCACAATCCAATAAATACTCACGTTTATCTTCACCAAATAAGTCAATAAAACGATAATAAAGCCATCTGAGTTGCAATAACTGAAATTGTTTTACAAACTGCTTTAAGTCCGGATCATTCGAAACAAGTGCCTCTTCAATCAGAGCATAAAGTTTGTTTTGCTTATTTAGTTGGAAAAAGAGACCTAATTGTTCACTAAAGATATCAATATTCGCAAGGTTTTCACCTATTAATAATTTATTCCGTTCTTCCTCGTTTTTGATTTGGATTGAGTTAAAAACGGCCATAAACAGTTCGCTTTTTGAAGAAAAATAGTTATAAAAGGTCCCCTTTGAAATCCCACTGGAATCAAGGATATCTTGGATTGACGTGGCTTGAAACCCTTTTTCCATAAAGAGCTGATGAGCCTTTTCTAAGACAAATTGTTTTCGTTCATTCATGTTCAATACCTACTTTTGAACTAGCATTTTTAAATTTTATAGTAAATGATTTAAATAAAGAATTCAAATATCAAATGGAACAACTTTTGAAAATTCATTATAATTCCAACAATATTGTTAACTACATCTGCTTCTACAAGCATAACATTATACTAGAAGTAGGGGTTGATTTTTATTGCATGTTGCCCAAAATGAAAGGGGTTTCCTTTATGAACAGACTACTTGTTCCTGTTGATGGTTCCACTCATTCTATTAAAGCATTACAATTCGCGTTACAACTAGCAGGTGAAAAAAATTCAGAAATCGTATTACTTAATGTCCAGCCAAGTTATAATACTCCAAATGCAAAACGTTCTGTTGGGAAAGAGCAAATTCGAGAGTATCAAACTGATGAAAGTATAAATGCGTTTGAACGTGCATTAGCTGAAATACAAAGTGTCACTTTTCCCGTCGAGACAAAATTAAGAATTGGTGATCCATCGATTGAAATATGTGAGGAAGCAAGAGAATCGCAAGCAACGCAAATTATCATGGGATATAGGGGACTTGGGGCTATCAAACGAACCATACTTGGCAGTGTAAGCTATAAAGTATTACATGATGCTCCATGCCCAGGAACAATTGTTCCTTAATAACGTCTTATTGGCAGAATGATTGATTATCAATCATTTTTTTGTCGAAAAAACCCGTCATGAATTGTCGGAATTTTTTACCAAAAGTTGGTTGATTACTAGTTTTTAAATGTTAACATTAGTATTGAAGGTGTTTTTAGCAATGCCTGTATTACTAGTTTCATATTAAAAAGGAGGAAGAAAATGAGCCAATTAATTTTTGCATTACGAGAAAAGGTTGAGTCATTTTTAAGAGGGACTAAGAAGCTTTACATCAATGGAGAATTTGTTGAAAGTGCTTCTGGTAAAACATTCGAATCCTATAATCCAGCTACCGGGGAAGTATTAGCAACTGTAAGTGAAGCTGGTCCAGAAGATATTGACCGTGCTGTAAAAGCTGCCCGAAAAGCTTTTGATGAAGGCCCTTGGCAAAAAATGACGGCAGCCGAAAGAAGCCGTATCATGTATAAACTGGCAGATTTGATGGAGCTACATAAAGATGAGCTAGCACAGTTGGAAACATTGGATAATGGGAAACCGATTCGTGAAACATCAAATGCAGATATTCCTCTAGCAATTGAACATATGCGTTATTATGCTGGATGGTCTACGAAAATTGTAGGACAAACTATTCCTGTAAATGGACCATTCTTTAACTATACTCGTCATGAAGCTGTTGGTGTTGTGGGACAGATCATTCCATGGAACTTCCCACTATTAATGGCAATGTGGAAGCTTGGTGCAGCTCTTGCAACTGGTTGTACAATTGTATTAAAACCAGCCGAACAAACTCCTCTTTCTGTTCTTTATTTAGCAGAGCTAATGGAAGAAGCAGGATTCCCAGCTGGGGTTGTGAATATCGTTCCTGGCTTTGGTGAAACAGCTGGTCAACCTCTAGTTGATCATCCATTAGTTGATAAGATTGCGTTCACTGGTTCAACAGAAGTAGGAAAAAGCATTATGGAAAGAGCTTCAAAAACATTAAAACGTGTAACATTAGAATTAGGTGGAAAGTCTCCAAATATTATTTTACCTGATGCTGATCTTTCAAAGGCTATTCCTGGCGCATTGAACGGTGTTATGTTTAACCAAGGTCAGGTATGTTGTGCTGGATCACGTGTTTTCATTCAAAAGAAACAATTTGATAATGTTGTGGCAGACATGGCAAGTCATGCTGAAAAGATCAAACAAGGAGCAGGTTTACATTCTGATACAGAAATTGGACCGCTTGTTTCAATCGAACAACAAAATCGCGTTTTAGGATATATTGAAAAAGGAATTAACGAAGGTGCAGAACTAGTAGTTGGTGGTCAAAAACCATTTGAAGAAGGCTATTTCGTATCTCCAACTATTTTTGCGAATGTAAAAGATGAAATGACAATCGCGAAAGAAGAAATCTTTGGTCCTGTTATTTCGGCAATGCCATATGATGACCTTGATGAATTAATTGCACGTGCAAATAATTCTGAGTATGGTCTTGCAGCTGGTGTGTGGACGCGAGATGTTGGAAAAGCACATTATATCGCAAACAACCTACGAGCTGGAACAGTATGGGTGAACTGCTATAATGCATTCGATGCAGCTTCTCCGTTTGGTGGCTACAAGCAATCCGGAATCGGCCGTGAAATGGGATCTTATGCATTAAATAACTATTCAGAAGTTAAGAGTGTCTGGATTGCTATGAATTAAATACAAAACATCTAAAGCTTGACATCAAAAAAGGCGAGAACCTCATTTAATGGTTCTCGCCTTTTTTGTTAATACGTACTTGTATTATGTTTTTGAATTTGCCGTTTTGGTAATTGGACTTTATATAAGAGATCGATAATCCGTGTGCTTATAAATTGGCTAACGAGCGCATAGATGATGATTTTCCAGTCAACGATGAGTCCTGTCGCAAGCAAAATCGTACCATTGATTGCAAACAGTGTTTTTCCTGGTGAAAATCCTTTAAGTTTTGAAATGATTAAAGCTAATATATCCATCCCACCTGACGAGGCACCCATTCGAAATAAGATCCCAATTCCAACACCAAAAATCATAGAACCTACAATCAAATCGAAGATTACATTTGATATTGGATTTGTTACCAATGGACTGATCAGACGAATGGTGAGTGCTGTAACTGTGACACAGTACAGCGTCCAAATCGCGGCATCTTTTCCAAGCCACTTAATCGCTGCAAATAAAAGACCCGCATTTAGAACCCAAAGCGTAATATCAAAAGGAGTACCCGCTAAAAAATTAACCAGTACTGCAACACTAGCAGCTCCTCCAGTTGGAATATAATATGGGAATAAAAAGGTTGCCATGGCAAAGCCCTGAATGATTGCTGCAATCCCAAGGATTAGGCCTTTGTTTATTATTTTCATGACGTGAGCTCCTATGACTAAAACAGATTTTATTATAATGGTACCATTAATTATCTAAGTTAAAAAGTAACTATTCTCCTTCAAACACCCTCAAATAAATTAAAAGACCTGCTTTACCGTAAGATAAGTGGTAAGCAGGCCTCTTTCTTTTTAATTAATCTTTCCAAATAATTTCACCCGATTTTGTTGTAGGATCGATTTCAACTTCGAAATCGTGTTTTTCGTAAAAATAGACAAGACGATCAACGTGATCCCAGTCTCTTTTTGCTATATCGCCTGTAATAACAGGGATGTTTTGTTCGCGCGCAATTTCCTTTAAATGGTTCATGCAAATAGAACCATAGCCCTGGTTCGCAGGTCCTTTGATATCGCCGATATGAATCGCATTATCTTCATCTTTGTATTGTGCCTGAAGTGAAAAATCCCAGTTACCTCTATAGGCTGTGTCACAATCATTCACCATGATTTGACATCGATTTCCATCATCAAAGGCAGATACAATCACCCATTTATCATCCTTTGATTGGTCAATACCGATGATTTGATGCTTTTTGGAAATTTCTTTGATGTTATCTTGCATGCGAAAAAGTTGAAACTGTAAGTCCTCTAAATCCTGTTTGACCTCTGACGGGTTCTTATTCAGATCCTCTTTCATTAGCAAACTTTGAAAATACATAACAAACACCTTTCATTGTATATTTTTTGCCTTAAAAGCAATTTACTTCCATTTTATTGATAAAAATGGGAAATGTTTACGTTTCTGACAACGAACATACAATTTCTGATTATACTAGACTAGCACTATATTTGCAAACACCCTATACCATCTGTCATCTTTTTATAAGATTGTTATAACACCTTTGTAACATAACTGTCATTTTAGTATGTTAGGATAGTTTCCATGAGTAGGAAAAAGGTCTTATGAAGGAGGTAGGATACTTTGAAAGTCTCAAACCTTTTACTTAAAAAACCAGCCCTTATTTATATAATTGGTGTTGTAATTATTATAGGAACAAGTATTTTCGCAACCATGCAACATTCAAATGCTGAAACACTTGAAAAGAAAAACACACCAGCAATCAATCCAGTACAAGAATTAAAGAAAGAAAAAATAAATAATCAAAAACCGCAAAGTAAGCCTGTGCAAATGGCTTCAAAACATTATGATGTAGAGCAGGGAAATACCATTTCCGGTTCAGAATTGGACAAGCATTTAAAGGGAAATTTAAAAGGCTTAGGACCAAACTTTGTAAAATCAGGCGAGGAACATAATATTGATCCTGTATTTTTAGCGGCACTAGCTGCTCAGGAAACAGGTTGGGGAGATTCAGATATTTCAGCCTCACCTTGGAATAATATTGGAGGTATAACATGTATGCCCGATATTTACGCTGATATTTTTGGAGAGGATTATCCAAACCCTGGTTGCCAGGAATTAGTCGAAGGTGGAACAGAATGGCAAAAGTTTCGTTCTATTGAAGATAGTATCCACTTTAAAGCGATCTATCTAAAGATATACTATGTCGAGAACGGAAATGAAACAATTGGAGAAATCCAAACAATCTATGCTCCAAATCAAGCAGCCAATGACGCCACTGGTCTAAATAATCATTGGGTTAAAAATATTGTATCCATCATGAATAATGTTAAAGAAGATCAAGTATGATTAAGGTGCCTTAAAGTGTACCTTTTTTTGTTGAATTTGAAAAATAATAATGAACTTTCTATGCACTTCGTTCGTATTATCTACGGAAAATAAATGATAACGAAAATGAATGAGGGTGTTCATGATGACAGAATTTTTAATATTTTGGTTAGCTGCATCAATTGGGGCAATCGTCGTTATGCCCTATCAGTTTAAAATGTTAAAAGGAAAAATTGAGGAGGATGCAAAAAAGAATCCCACTAAAAAAATTCCTCCTACTCCAGTACTTGTTTTAATCAGTATCATACAAAGTGTTGTGTTATTAGGAGTATCCGCATTTATTGGAACATGGCTTGCTCCAAAAGTTGACTTACATTGGTGGTTAATTGATTCTTGGTTATATGGGAGTGCTGTTCCATACTCCATCTCAGGGACCATTCTATTGAGTATTGCGATTGGATTTGTTGCAGCCATTATCATCATCGGTTTGGATATTCTTTTCATGAAAAAGATACCTAATGTTCAAATAGATGAACCTTCAAGATTTCAATCGTTTTTGGCTTCATTTTATGGTGGAATCTCAGAGGAAGTTTTAACCCGCTTATTCTTGATGACAGCAGTGGTTTATGTATTAAGCCTTTTAGGGCTAGGAGAACTTTCATATTGGATTGGAATCATCGTTGCTGCCTTTTTATTTGGCTTAGGACATTTGCCGGCTGCTTTTGGACTTTTCGACAAATCAAAAACTGTTATTATCCGAACGGTTTTACTTAATGCAATACCTGGAGTGTTATTTGGGTATTTATATTGGAAGTTTGGAATTGAAATAGCAATGATTGCTCACTTTACAGGGGATATATGTTTACACGTCATTTTTGGACCAATGTATAGAAAAAGATTGGCAAGCTAAGCTCACGAAATTCGTGGGCTTTATTTTTTTGTATGCACACCTAAATGTTCTTGAAGTAATACAATACCAAAAAGATTACTATGGAAGGAGCTCTACTATGTATTATTATGAACCTTGGATGATGCGTTCTCAACCTAAGAGGAACAATAGTACGAATACACATAGAATGCAGGTGAATGGTGAGGGAATAGTTACAACTGCGCCGAATATTGCCACCATCACATTAGGAGTCATCACAGAAAGTAGCACAGTTACGGAAGCACAAAATGAAAATAACCTACTAACAAAAAAGGTCATAGATTCATTACTGGGACTAGGGATACCAAATGAACATATCAAAACAGTAGATTTTCGAATCGACATCATTTATGACTATGAAAACTCGAAACAGACCTTAAGGGGCTACCGAGTGACTCATATGCTACAGATATCAGATGTGGATATCCAATCTGTAGGTACCGTTGTGGATACAGCCGTTCAGAACGGAGCCAATACGGTGACGAATATTAATTTTACAGTACGCAATCCTCAAGTTTATTATGAAAGAGCACTTCAGAATGCCGTTCAAGACACACAAGATAAAGCAAGGACAATCGCAAAAAAACTAGGAGTTGCCCTTCAAGTGGTTCCCCTTCAAATTAAGGAGTTATCACAACAAAGCCCACCTGTTCCGTTTCAAACTGCAATGTTTGCTAAAAGTGAAGCTGCTACACCGATCCAGGCTGGGGAGTTGACGATAACGGCTAGAGTGGAAGCGACATTCTTATATTCAGTTTAAAAAATTAGAGGCCACTGATTTTAGTGTCTTTTTATTTCACGTTTTAATCAATTTCAATCAGATCCCATGATGTGAGTAGATTTGGAGATAAATGTTTGCATAAAAAAAAGCAGCCTCGAGGACCGCTTCTGACAATTATTTATCCGCTTCTTTATCCGCAACTAGTTCAAAATACAATTTTCGTAAGATATATGTTTTATACGTTTCAAGTTTTTTTCGCTCAACTGGATGATGGTAAATCCCTTTTTCTTTTAATTGTTTCACGTACCAACCCTTTGATCCTGGATAAGACATATTAAATCCCCCTCTTTTTTTCGCTTGTCCTATATGTATGCTTAGAAGAGAAAAAGAATGAATATCCTTTAAAAATTTTTTGTAGAGTTTGTAACCTTTTACAGAACAGGCCGTCTAATTCAATGAAGTTTCATTTCTCTCTTGCCTCTAATTACTCTCTCATAATTAGAGGCACTTTGTACTTCATTTTCCCTATCATTTATATATACAAAAAACCTCTAAGGCTACCTAGAGGTTTTTTGGTTTGTATGAAAGATTCCAATATGCAAATAGTATATAAAGAGGTGATTGTGTGAAAAAGGAAACACTTAGCTGGATTTTAACTGGACTTGTGATTGCTTTTTTTCTATGCTCATTCTTTTACTATAGTTCGGATATTTTCTCAAAATTCATTAGTGGATTTTGGGATTAAAAAAGCTCCCCTTTGCGTAAAATGGGAGCTTTTGTTTTGTCATTCCATTTTAATAAGGACATGGTAGTTCTCGGTGAGTCCACTTGATGATTCTGACTCAGCGAACTTGAAACTTCTCCTTTGTGTCAGAATGCTTGGCCAATTCGGACTCAGTGGACTAGAAAACTCTACGGTGAGTCTGAATTCAAGGGTTATTCTGACAGACTCAACCCGAAACTTTTCCATTGTGTCAGAATGCAAAGCTCATTTGGACTCAGTGAACCAGAAAGCTCTACTGTAAGTCTGAATTCACGGGTTATTCTGACAGACTCATCCCGAAACTTCTCCTTTGCGTCAGAATGCTAGGCTTATTCAGACTCAGTGAACCAAAAAACTCTGCGGTGAGTCGGAATACATGAGTTATTCTGACAGATTCAACCCGAAACTTCTCCCTTGTGTCAGAATGCTAGGCTTATTCAGACTCAGTGAACCAAAAAACTCTGCGGTGAGTCGGAATACATGAGTTATTCTGACAGATTCAACCCGAAACTTCTCCCTTGTGTCAGAATACTAGGCTCATTCGGACTCAGTGAACCAGAAAACTCTGATGTAAGTCTGAATTCAAGGGTTATTCTGACAGATACCGCAAGTAACTTCTACTTTGTGTAAGAATTGCGGGTTGATTTGGAAAGGCTGAACCAGAAAAATCTCCAGTGAGTCCAATTGTGTGATTGATTTTACTCTTAGCACCCATATACCTCTAAAGCAAGTCGGAATGCCGGGATGATTCAGACAGAGAAAACCAAAATTTTCTCTTTCCAGTCAAAACGCCAGGTTACCCCCGAATAAAATCAACCCGACCAAAGACTTTTGTACTTACAACTCTTCCAATTCAGCTACTGGGACAATATTTTTTTCATGCTCCCGACCTCTAAGGTGGACTGTGCACATATTCCCCTGCTCATCACAGCTGTCAATCCACACTGAAGTGCCTTGATAATGAACGGTTACTTCATTTGATGAAGATAAGATTTGCTTTGCTCTACGAATATCCATTCTATTCACTCCCAATTCATATTTTCTTCCCTCCAATAGTTTTCGAATATCTAGGAAATTTATGCAAAAATAGCAAGCTTTTGAACACACTATATAGGAAAGGACCAAGGAAGAGGAGTAAACGTATGAAGCTTAATGAAAATGAAAAGAAGACACTTAGTGATTCAATTGATCGGTTAAATGAAGGCTTAGATGTTGTCATTCAGTTATACAATGAGGCAGAAGAAGACAAGCCACTGATTGAATTTGATCAAGAGGTTATTGAAGCCATTGAAAAAGCGAAGGAAACCTTTGGAGACGAAGAGATTACTCGCAGGATCAATACAATCATAAAAGAGATTTTTGCCTTTCTACCAAAAGATGAAAAAAAATAGAAGAAAAAAGGAGTGGAGTGTTTGTTAACAAGTATCTTAGCTTCCTTTTTTAAACGCTTTTTGATTGCCAAGCTTGTTGGGATTGTTTTATTAGTCATCATCATCTTTGGTGCCATTATTCACTTAATTGAGCCGGAAAACTTTCCAACAGTCTTCGACGGGGTTTGGTGGTCGATTGTCACCGCCGCAACAGTAGGATACGGTGATTACGCTCCAACTTCATTTGTCGGAAGAATTGTGGGGATGTTTCTTATCTTTATCGGTGTTGGAATTGTAACCCGCTATTTTGCTGCGATTTCAACTTCAACCTTCGTTACCCAAAATGCATACCTTGAAGGCACGTCTGGATTCCACGGAAAAAAACACATTATTATCATTGGTTGGAATGAACGTGTAAGGGAAACCATTTCATTTCTTAAAACTCCAGGATCAGCAACTGAAATTCTGTTAATTGATGATTCCTTAGAAAAAAACCCGATGCCTGGCAATCATTTTCATTTTATAAAAGGGGATCCGACTCGTGATGAGACTTTAAAACAAGCAAATATACAGGATGCAGAAATGGTCTTAGTTACCGCCGACCAAAGCAAGGATGAGGTACATGCTGATATGCTTACCATCTTGACATTACTTGCGATAAAAGGGTTGAATCCAACCGTTTATACAATTGTAGAAATACTAACTACACATCAGATTCAAAATGCAAAGCGTGGTGGTGCGGATGAAATCATCCAAACGAACCGGCTTTCAAGTTTGGTGATGGTAAATAGTCTTTTTTCACATGGAGTGTCTGATGCTTTACTGTCCATGTTAGTTGATTTAAAAGGGGTAAAACTTCAGTTTTTGGAAACTACCTTTGATTTAGTGGGATTAACTTTTCAAAAAGCGAGTGAAACGTTATTAAAAGAAGGAAAAATTTTAATCGGAATTAAACGAGGTGAAGAAATAACAATTAATCCTCCACTTTCACTTGAAATACGAAAAAAAGATCACATTCTAATCATAAAAAGTTAAAAGGGATTCTCCATTCGGGAATCCCTTTTACTATGATCAGCTTATAAGCGTTTTTCTAGTTCAGCCTTCTTTTCTTCGAAACCAGGCTTACCTAGTAGAGCAAACATATTAACTTTGTATGCTTCTACACCTGGTTGGTCGAATGGATTTACACCTAATAGGTATCCACTCATTGCACATGCTTTCTCAAAGAAGTACACTAGGTATCCAAATGAATACTCGTCCATTTCTGGTACATGGACAATTAGATTTGGTACGCCTCCATCTGTATGAGCAAGCATTGTACCTTCGAATGCTCTCTTATTAACAAAATCGACCGATTTACCAGCTAGATAATTTAATCCATCTAAATCATTATCTTCTGCTTCAACAATTAATTCATGACGAGATTTTTCAATATTAATGACTGTTTCAAATAAATCACGTCGTCCTTCTTGAACATATTGTCCAAGTGAATGAAGGTCTGTTGAGAAGTTTGCAGATGATGGGTAAATTCCTTTTTGATCTTTCCCTTCACTTTCGCCAAATAATTGCTTCCACCACTCAGAGAAATATTGAAGTCCTGGTTCATAGTTGATTAGCATTTCAATTGTTTTGCCTTTGTTATATAGTGCATTACGAACTGCCGCATATTGGTAAGCAGCGTTTTCTTCAAGCTCTGATTTAGAGAAATCAACACTTGCTGCTTGTGCACCCTTCATCATTTCTTCAATATTTGCACCACTAACGGCAATCGGAAGTAGTCCAACAGCTGTTAAAACGGAGTAACGACCACCTACATCATCAGGAATGACGAAGGATTCATAGCCTTCTTCAGTTGCTAAAGTTTTTAATGCGCCACGTGCTTTGTCAGTTGTTGCAAAGATACGGCCACGAGCTTCTTCTTTTCCGTATTTTTCAATTAACATTTTACGGAAGATACGGAATGCTAGAGCTGGTTCAGTTGTTGTTCCAGATTTAGAAATGACGTTAATTGAATAATCTTTACCTTCAAGTAAGTCCATTAGGTCTTTCATATATGTAGAACTGATGTTGTTCCCTACAAATACGATTTGTGGTGTTTTACGCTGTTCCTTTGTTAAAGAATTATAGAAGGAGTGGTTTAACCAATCAATAGCTGCTTTTGCACCAAGATAAGATCCACCGATACCAATTACAAGTAAAATGTCAGAATCAGATTTGATTTTTTCTGCGCTTTTTTGAATACGTGAAAATTCTTCTTTATCATATTCGGAAGGAAGGTCTACCCATCCTAAGAAATCACTACCTGCGCCTGTTTTTTCATGTATAGAATGGTGTGCGACCTTAACCGCATCACGTAGATATGTAATTTCATGTTCTCCAAAAAAAGTTAATGCTTTTGAATAATCAAAACGAACATGTGTCATTTTCAATACCTCCACCCTTTAGTTTTCAATGCCTCTTTTCACTGTAACCAAACTTTTCTGTTAAATCAAGACCATCGGCTTACTGTAAGCGTAGACATAATAAAAAAATAAAAAAAAAGAACTCACACAAGTAGTATGAGCCTTTTTTGCAGTTTATAAATATCAATTATAAGGATGCTTTTAGTATTTCAAGTGAATCTTGTTTACCTAGTACTTTAAAGCGACCAAATTCACCGAAAACAACTGTTTTTTCAGCCATTAGTTCAAGGTTTTCTTCTCCAATGTCGTAATCTGCCAATCTTGATGGTGCACCGATGCTGTTCCAAAATTCTCTTAGCTTATCGATTCCTTCAAGTGCTACTTCACGATCCGCTTTTCCTTCAGGATCGACATCAAAGACACGAACAGCCAATTGCTTGAAACGGTCTACATTTTCATCCAAAACATGCTTCATCCAATTCGGGAATAGAATCGCAAGTCCTCCACCATGAGGAATATCATATACAGCAGATACGGCATGTTCAATATTATGTGTAGCCCAGTCTCCGCTATATCCCATGTTTAACATTTTATTTAATGCAAGAGTTCCATTAAGCATAATGGTTGCTCTGTAATCATAGTTTTCTAAGTCATTAATTAGTTTTGGTGCCGTTTCGATGACCGTCTGTAGTATTGACTCACACCATCTGTCTTGGGTTAACGTGTTAGGTTCATGATGGAAGTAATGTTCCAACACATGTGACATCATATCAACCATTCCATAAACAGTTTGGTCCTTTGGCAGTGAATATGTATAAACTGGATCTAGAATTGAAAATTTAGGGAACACAGCAGGGCTTCCCCATCCATATTTTTCATTCGTTTCCCAATTTGTAATAACAGAGCCTGAATTCATCTCTGAACCAGTCGCTGCTATTGTCAAAACAGTTCCTAGAGGAAGAGCGTCAGTAGCCACTGCTTTTCGAGTCATGAAATCCCATACATCACCATCGTATTTTACGCCCACTGCAATTGCTTTTGTACAGTCAATAACACTCCCACCACCGACAGCGAGCAGAAACTCAATGCCTTCCTTACGGCAAATTTCGATTCCTTTTCTGACTGTAGACAGACGAGGATTGGGTTCTACTCCAGAAAACTCGTGTACCTCTGCCCCTATTTCATTTAATTGGTCAATTACTTGGTCGTACAAACCATTTCTCTTGATACTACCGCCACCATATATCAGCAATACTTTTTTTCCGTATTGGGGTATTTCATTTTTAAGTTCTTGTACTTGCCCTTTACCAAAAATAAGTTTAGTTGGGTTGTAATATGTAAAGTTTTCCAATACTATCGCCTCCTGTAAAAAAATTATGGCAAGGTTACAGCATGTTGTAAAGCAGTTTGCTCTTTACATTATCTTCTACTTTTTCATAATATATGTAAAAAAAGAGGCCATTCAGTGAATGCCTCTTCTTGTGTCTTAGTTAAAATTCGATTGTTCAATCCATTCTTCAAGCTTATCCTTTAATGTGTTAAAACCTTGAGGGCTTTCAGCATTTGCTGATTGTGCTTGTGCTGGACGTTTTTTTGGCTTAGCAGTTCTTTGTACCGGCTTTTCTGGTGCTTCTTCAGTTGCACGAATTGATAGTCCGATTTTTCCTGCTCCTTCATCAATAGATAAAATCTTTACATTTACTTCATCGCCAACTTTAACATGTTCGTTAATATCTTTAACAAAACCATGAGTTACTTCTGAAATATGAACTAAACCTTGTGTATTTTCGTCTAAAGCAACAAATGCTCCATAAGGTTGAATCCCTGTAATTTTACCCTTAACAACACTTCCTACTTCGAATTTTTCTGTCATGCTACCCAACTCCTAAAACTTTAGTTTACATACCTTTATATACGCAATAAACAATTATAACACAGAATGGCCATTTATTCAAAAAAGAACCTTTTCGCCTTTAGAGTTACCATTTCGATGTGAAATTATGAAGGAGGTATTATTTATCAGTTCGATATGAGCGGAGTGATTAAAAAAGAGATTACTGGAGATACTACTTTTTAAAGGCTTTCTAGTATTCCCCTTTTGTATGTAGGACAAAACCATAATTGGTTTTGTCCCTTTTTTTATACAGTTTTTTTACACAAGATTGTTGTTCTTCAAGAATCGGCCCATTCGTTTGACTGCTTCTTGGAGCTGCTCTAGTGAGGATGCGTACGAGCAGCGTATAAAACCTTCACCACTTTCACCGAATACATTACCAGGAACAACTGCTACTCTTTCCTCCATCAGTAAACGATGCGCAAATTCCTCAGATGATAATCCTGTTTCTTTAATAGACGGAAAGGCATAGAAAGCACCGCCTGGCATATGACAAGATAATCCAATTTCCTGTAACGAAGATACGAAAAAGTTTCTACGCTGACGATAGCTTTTTCTCATATATTCGACATCTGAAAGTCCATTTCGAAGAGCCTCGATTGCTCCGTACTGAGCCATAGTCGAAGCACACATCATTGTATATTGATGGATTTTCAACATAGCTTCCGAAATTACTCTTGGTGCAGCAGAATAACCTAAACGCCATCCTGTCATAGCAAAGCCTTTTGAAAATCCGGAAACTAGGATTGTGCGCTCAAACATCCCAGGGATACTTGAAAAACTTGTATATTTGCCTTCATAGGAAAGTTCAGCATAAATCTCATCTGAAATCACAAGTAAATCGTGCTTTTCCACAATTTTAGCAATTGCTTCAAGTTCTTCCTTTCTCAGCATTGTACCTGTCGGATTATTTGGAGAACAAATAATAATGGCCTTTGTACGTTCTGTTACTACTTTTTCTATTTCTTCTGGCTGTAGCTTAAATTCATTTTCAGATTTCGTATGAACGGGGATCGGAACTCCGCCTGCTAGCGAAACGATTGGGCTGTACGCAACAAAGGTTGGTTCCACAATAATCACTTCATCACCTGGATCGACTATTGCACGCAATGCTAAATCAATTGCTTGGCTTCCACCGACCGTCACAATTACCTCATTTTCAGGAGCATATTGCACCCCAAATGATCTATGTAAATAAGCTGAAATTTCCTGCCGCAGTTCAATGAGTCCCGCATTCCCTGTGTAAGATGTAATTCCTGACTCGATAGATTGGATACTTGCTTCCCGAATTGACCAAGGTGTTACAAAATCAGGTTCACCCACACCTAACGAAATGACACCTTCCATCGTTACCGCTAAATCAAAGAATCGACGGATTCCGGAGGGTTGTAATTCTTGAACTTTTTTAGAAAGGTACTGAGAAGTCATGGTGTCACCACAATCCGTTTATCATCTTCACCTTGATCAAAAATAGTGCCATCATGCTTATATTTTTTCAAAATAAAATGAGTTGTTGTCGAAAGAACAGAATCAAGTGTTGAAAGTTTTTCAGACACAAAAGAACCAACTTCTGACATCGTTTTACCTTCAATTACAACCGATAAATCATATGCGCCAGACATTAAGTAAACAGATTTTACTTCTTTAAAATGATAGATACGTTTAGCAATTTCATCAAAGCCGACACCTTTTTTCGGGGTTACCTTGACATCAATCATAGCTGTTACGCCTTCATGGCCTTCAACTTTCTTCCAGTCAACGATTGTGTTATACTCCACAATAATCTTTTGGTCTTCTAGTTTTCGAATAATGCGATCGACTTCATCGACACTTTTGCCAACTAATTTTGCAATTGTTTCCACAGGAAGTCGTCCGTTGTTTTCAATAATCTCAAGTATTTCAATTTCATTTTCCTGTAACTGCATAATGGTCACTCCTAGTAATTTGAAATAAATTTTGTCACTTATTATATCAGATAAATGAATAGTATATTGAATTATTTTATATTCATTCGAAATTTTATGAGTTTTTCTATCCCCTTTGGTAAAAATAGGGATAAATCAATAGTGTAGGATGTGGATTTTCATCAATGGATACGATACAAATTAAGGGAGTAAATCTTCATTATGAGTTATACCAACATAGTAAAAAGAAGCCAGTTCTCGTCATGCTGCACGGTTTCTTATCATCCTCATTCAGCTTTCGAAGACTGATTCCTTTTTTAAAGAAAGACTATACAATCTTATCGATTGACCTTCCCCCTTTTGGAAAAAGTGAAAAATCGACAAGATTTACTTACTCTTATTCAAATATCGCGTACGTTGTATGTGACTTGATTCGGTCTTTTCATTTTTCAAAGGTAAATTTAGTTGGCCATTCGATGGGGGGACAAATATGTCTATACATTGCAAAGCAAGCGCCTGATTTGGTAGATAAATTAGTATTGTTGTGCAGCTCAGGTTATATGAAACGGATGCCAAAGCCCTTAATCTATTCTTCCTATCTTCCCTATTTTCATTTTATTGTAAAAAGGAAGCTAGCCAAACAAGGTGTATTACATAATTTACGCAATGTCGTCCATAACCATGAGCTCATTGATCAAGAAATGATTGATGGATATACTGAGCCCTTCTTGGATAACCGAATTTTCATGGGATTAACGAGGATGATTCGCCATCGTGAGGGAGATTTACCGTCTGAGGAATTAAAAAAGATCAAGCATCCTGTCTTTTTGATTTGGGGTGAAAAAGATCGAGTTGTTCCAATTTCTGTAGGGAAAAGGCTTCATCAGGACCTGCCTAATTCTAGCTTTGTTTCCATTAAGAATACGGGGCATTTGGTTCCTGAAGAATGTCCGGAGAAGGTATACGAGTATATTTCGGAGTTTATCTAAAAAAAGATGGGTTATCCCATCTTTTTTATAGTTCGCACGTCGCATTATTTAAAATGGATAAGAGTTTTACAGCCATATTTTCACATTCTTTGAGCGGAATGACTTCCTCAAAGGAGAATTCAAAAATAGACTGTATTTTTCTTGCTAATTTACTTGGATTATCAAATTGATGGGCTGCCTGTAAAACATCCACTGCTTCTGTTTCATATGAACCGACTCCATAGCCAAGTGGATCCCATTCTTGCAGCATAATCATAATTTGTAAATTGGCTTGTTGATTTTCCATAGAATCACCTAAAATTACTTCGTGAAATTATTTTTGTCTTGTTTTATTAATTGCTTCTCTAGTTCCTCAGCTTTCGCTTGTTCTTTTTTCGAATGCTTGATAAATAAGCGAAACACGATAAACGCAACAATTAAGCAAATAACAGTAGTTATTGCAGCTGGAATATATTCAGTTTTATCCTCAGGGAAATATAGAAACAGGTTTAATATTGGTAAAAGCAGCATTCCTACAACACCTTTCAACCTATAATGATAGCTTTTTTACATTATAACACAAACCTAAGACGTGTTATAAGATGCTTGTTCGAATGACGTCGGTTATAATGGAAAGAGTTAGAAATTTGCAGAAGGAGTGATTTGAATTGTCTGAGGAATTTAAAGTTGGTGACATTGTTACTGGAATTTATAAGACTGGAAAATATATTGGAGAAATTACAGCAATCAAACCTGAGCATTATCTTGTAAAGGTAAAGGCTGTCTTAAAGCATCCAATGCAAGGGGACATTCATTCACCTAAGGAAGTTAATGTTCCACTTTTTCAAGAACGGAGAGCACTTGCTTTTAATGAGCAGACAAATGTTCCGAAAAAGATGGTACGCCATTACAAAGAGGAAGTTCCAGAATATAGGATCTCTTTGAGAGAAGCAGTGGAAAAAACGAAGAATGATTTAGAAGCTGAAGGAACAGAGTGGGCGCTACGCAGTCTTGAAAACATGAAAGTGTTGGAGAAAGATTATTTTAAATAGGCCTCTGACTCGAATTTCAAGCTAATGACCATAAAATTTATTTATTGGCCGTAAATTTATTTTATCGGCCGTATTTTTACCTTATCGGCCATAAATCACAATATTAGCCGAAAACTTAGAAAACCTACGGATTAAGTTGTGATATGCTCCCCCTTAGGTAGACAGATTAAAAAAACAAAAATCTGTTTTTCCTAAGGGGGAGTTTTTTATGCCCAATAAACTCTATTCGAGTCAATTTAAGTATGAAGTAGTAACAGCTTATAAAA